>CAZPWZ010000099.1:0-7658 GCA_964590675.1 uncultured Draconibacterium sp. | reverse complement strand
CGGGGGTATCATTTCCAAATATAAATTAAGCAAGTCGAGCAACCTCTATACAAGGATTCATATTGCCATGGTTCCTTTTGCCGGCAGCAGCACGCGGTATGGCCCCGACACTTCCCAGGTGAGGGATTATAATTACGGCGGAGGCGCGGAAACAAAGTTTGAAACTACGTTTAATATCAGCAAATATGCGACCGTCTCGCTGATGTATTATTTTTACTGGATTCGCACCTACATCGGGGCAAACGGCAACAATTTCGTACACATCCTGCAGCCCAGGATCACCGTGCGCCTGTATAAAAACCTGAGTATCGGCATCGAAAATTATATTTACTACAACGATAGATATATCAGGGGTTTACCAGGGATACACGCAGTTCAGACAGAGCAGAAAGCATTCCTGTTGTTCTACCTCGAAGACAAGCAGCGGAGGGGGCATTACAACTAAAAATGATAGATCAGGGTGGCCCCGAATCCTGTTGAACTGACCGGGATGATTTGCAGCTTCTTATTGGTGTTAAAATATACCATGCTGCCAACGGCAAATCCCAGCGCCGATCCGAATAACACATCCGAAGCCCAGTGATCATTGACCGCCAGCCGGTAGAGCGCCGTAAATCCGGCCAATCCGAATGAAACAACCGGCACCCACTTCGTATCCCAGTACTCCAGGCCAATTACTGTCGCGATCGCAAAAACCGTAGATGAGTGACCCGAAGGAAATGAATTATAGCCGAATGTACCATACTCGCCTCCCCAACTGAATGGTCCGTCCCAATGATGCGGATCAGGGGGAGTGTCCTGGTATGGACGGTGCCGGTGCATAGTCTGTTTAATAACCTGGGTTAAAACGGCCGTGATCACATAGGCCTCCAAACCCTTTAACCCCGTTTCTTTAGCCCTTTTGCTCTTCCATATCACCCCGCAGGCATAAAATATACCCAATGTAGGAATACCATACAGGCCGCTTCCCATAGGGCTGAAAAAGTAATAGGAAGTTTTGCTGATAAACAAAGAACTGTTGCGATAATAGAACTGCTGAATCGGTTTGTCTCCCCAGGCTATCAACCCTGCTGTAGCTGCTACAACTGCTGCCGCCGTTATGATCTGGCCAGGTTTCCATCGAAATGGATTGGTAAAAACCGACTTCGTATCGGTCCAGTAGGAACTTGCATAGGCGCGCCCGAAAGAACTTTCAGGAGTAATGTTCTGGGCATCCTTCGTGATGATCACCGTATCCATTTTTTTAATCAGGGTATCAACCTGCTGAGGCGTCAGGCTGTCAATTTGCTGCGGTGTCAGGCTGTCAACCTGCTGAGGCGTCAGGGTGTCAACTTTTTGGATATTGAGGGTATCAATTTCCCGTGGAGTAAGGGTATCCTTTTTTTCCTGTGCGATCAAAGGAGATGCAAGAAAGAAAAAAACAAGAATATGAAATATTGTCCGGGAAATCATTTGCGGGTTTCGGGTGAAAGAACGTTAGATCCTGACATAAAATAATCAATACACAACTGGGATTTTTTTCTTTTTTTTAAAAATTTCAAACCTTGTCCCTCCCCATAAGCGGAACTGTGCAACGGAATAATTAAACAATGCATTGTTGAGTTTGTCTGGAACTTCATTGAAACCGGTTTGAGCAGAGGCTCCAAGAAACCAATTTTTCGAATTATAACCTAATGCACAGCGGAGGCTTAACTGAAAAGCAAATTCAAAATCCGAATACACTTTTTGCTCACTTTTATAGGTGGCATAATGGGTCGCCACACCCGGAAAAAGAGCCCCCGTGATGTAAAAATGTTTCAAAAACACCAGGGTATAGACATATCCCGGAGACAGCCCGACTGAATAAAATGTACCACTTGTAATGAGGTTGCCATCAGGAATATGATATATGTCAGCCAATTCCGAAGGAATGATCCCTTGATCAGAAGAGATCCTGTAGTAAAGAAATGAAGGTCTGACAACCAGGCTGCCGGCACTTTTTTTCTGACCCTCATTTTGAATGAAGGCAGCCCTGATTGAGAACTTATGCGCATTATAAATCCAATACCCTGCAATCCCAATTGAAAGGGTTTGCATATCCGGTATGATGAAATGAGATCCATCCGGCCGCTCCGGCGAGGCAATAAAGAATCCTTTGTACTGCTGAAAAAATAATTCACCTGCGATCTTACGCCCGAAAGCATTTACCCGCAGGTCAAGGGTCGTGGTTTTCCCGTATGCATCGCGGTCGGTTTTGTAAAAAGGGTTATCCATCGCTATCCCCAGGCCAAACCATTTCCAGAATCCTGCAATACCTATCCGGACATTGACATTGGGTCGATATACGATCCTCGAAACGCTAGCGTCAGCGGTGTTTATAAGCAGCGATGCATTCTGAAAGGCCAGGAATAGCCGGGTGGTAAGTAACTGGGTATAATCAGCAAGGTAGGCAGTATCAAAGGTGACAACGGGCAATTGCTTTGTCACTGAATCAGACTGGGCACAGGATTGTTTTACCGTGAAAATCAGGGATAAAAGAAATAAACCGGTAACCCAGGCTTTAGAAGACATGCTGATATTTTAAAGTTGAAATTCATAACCTGGAATTTCTATGCCGTCAGGATGCGTCTCTCGTTGTCTTGATCAGGCCAATTCCTGCTATAAAAAATACAATACCCAGGATACCATAAATAACAAGCGCCTTGATATCATGTGTACTGCCATGGTTGGAAACGAACAGCACGGCGGTATAGATAAGACCGCCAATGCCCAGCACTGTGAGTAACGCTCCAAAGATTCTTTTAAGATTCATGTCTTTCGTTTTTGTTTAAAGCTTGTGTCAGCAATATTTTATTTAACGGATTTAGACCGCTAAACAGTTATACCCATCAGGTAATTGAATACACCGAAAATTTTAAGCAGCCAGACGATGACTATGAGTACAACGACAATGTTTAGGATGTTTTTGATTTTGCCATCCATGGGGATGTAGGTATTGACCAGCCAGAGAATGACACCAGCTGCAATTAATACGATTAAAATAGTGAAGAGTGGCATAATAAATGATTTAGAAGTGAATGGTAAAGGTAGTCGACCGGCATGCCTGATGTGTTACACAACTTTTGGTATAAGTTACATTATTCACACTTTCTCACGGGTCAATTCCTCACTTTTACCGGGCATTCCTGAAAGGGATAAAAACACCAGAGCATGATTGCTTTCGCAGTCATGCTCTGATGCAGCATTAATATATGCTCACGATCATTGACCGCTTAAACTACCTTTTTGGAACAACATCAATGATGACCGTACGGTTGTAAAATCGCTCTTCCGGGTATTTGTTTTCAAATGGGGATAACGCTTCATCCTCGCCGAATGCATAAACTTCGAATTTCACATCGGTCCTGCCCGATTTTGCAAGCCCGTTTTCAAGGATCGTCCTCACATCGTTCGCCCTGGCCAATGCCAGCTTCTGATTATACTCTTCATCTCCAATGATATCGGTATACCCGTGTAATATGACGGTACCGCCGGCAGGAATTTTAACCAGTACAACATCTGTCAGGTATCTTTCATAGATCTTGATCGCCTTTGCATCGTCGAATTCATAGATGACACTGAATCTCATGACCTCCTCGCTCTTGGGCGGGGTCCAGAGAACCATGTTCACGGTGGTGTCCCTCTTGACAATCATGCCATTCTTGGCCTGGCCTGTCATGATGACCTTATAGCTGCCTTCAGGTTTGGATCCCAAAATCAGCTTTCCAGGTATATTCACCCGTTCCGCGGTATAGGGTCCGAAATTCTGAACGACGCCATTATTATCGATTACTTCAATGGACCATGAATTGAATGCTTGTTTAGCACCCGCCACGGTAAGAAATACGTTGCTTTCAAACGGTGCTTCATCCATTGAAAGGATCTCCATGGGCTTCAGCGGGGCATATGGACCACTCTGGAACTCCATGAGGATAACCGGGCTGTTGCTCTCGATGGATACCCTGCGATCGCCGGCACGCAGGAGATCGAGTTCATTTGTACCACCAGGCTGTTCTGAAGGAATTTTTGGATTGAGGCGGCCTTCGGTAGTGATCCTGGATGCGGCGATTCCAAATACATCAACAAGATAGGTTTTTACAGATTCTGACATTAACCGGCCATCCTCCGGACCCAATTCCGTTGATCCGACTAACTTGATGGAGACCGACGGATTCTTGATCATCCGGTCGCCCAGGATGTTCAGAATGTTATAGTAAACGATCATTTGCCGCTCAGAGCGACCTGACTTGTTCTTAGGTGTAAACAGTTCCACCTGATCCTCCCTGAAGTCTTTCACCTGGGCTTTGGTGATTAACACATAGCGATCAGGGATCCGGGTTGATCCCAAATCGAAAAATACATAATTGCGAATGGGGACTACCTCCCTCACACTGCGCCCGGCCGGAATTGCCCTGGGGGCTACGACCATGAATTTGATATTCGGTTCTGTGAGAACAAGTGCTGCCGGCGGAATGAAAGCAACCGGCACAATGACCTCCGGACATTGATAACCAAACTTATAGGTGATCCCGACTGTGGCTGAACTGTACATGTCGTTGACCATGCCTTGTGCTCCGCCAAGGGCCATATCCAGGTTATCAGAATTCTGCCATCTCCAGCCGAATTCAATTGGAACAGAAAAATGCTTGCTGAGGTTAAAATCAAATCCAAGTCCTGCAGATACCTTGAATGCAAGATCGTCTCCACCGATACCACTGGTGTTTCCTACGTTCAATGCATCACCATCCTTACCCAGGTATGCCAGTGTATTCCCATTTCCGTCAAACTTGGTACCACTGGAATGATCCATGCCAACCCCGGCAAACACGTAGGATGAAAACATCCTCTCCGGTTTATAGCCCAGTATCCAGTTTAACCAGTTAATGGTTACCTGCAGATCAGTTTCAAACAGTGATGAACGAAAATTTTGTGTAACCTGCAACGGGTTTCCATTGCCATCCTTGTATTCCCACAGCCATTTTTCTGAGACGCCGCTATGGATATTGCCATAGGCAAACCTTGCCCGGACTCCAACAACACGTCCAAATTGCTTTGTGGCAACGATACCGATGTTATAGCCTACGCTGTTTGGATAAGTGTTGATCAATAAGTGTTTGGATAAGTCTCCGTTGAATTGCATAAAGCCTCCAAATACCCCGACTGACCAATAATTATAACACGGGGCCGTATTTGTCCGGATTTTAACCTCTTGGGTCCCTTCCTGGGACATAGAAGCGAAGGGAATCATTGCCAAAATCATGGCAATCATCACCTTGGATATGTACTGATAAAAGTTTTTCATATTGTTCTTTTTTAAGTTTTAATGATTAAATATTATTCACTGATCATATAGTAAGAGTAAGGACTGGCCTTTGATGCGGAGAGCCTTACATGGACTTAGGTGGTTTGTCATCTTTTGATTTGTTCCCATTTTCCTTGTTTTTCGACGGTTGATTTTGCTGTTGCTGCGATGGCTGCTGCTTTACCGGTTGTTGTTTCTGTTGCTGCTGGTGCTGTGGTTGTTGCGCAGGTTGTTGCTTCTGTTGCTGCTGTTGTTGTTGTTGTTGCGCAGGTTGTTGCTTCTGCTGGTGCTGCTGTTGCTGTTGTTGTTGCGCCGGTTGTTGTTTCTGCTGGTGCTGTTGTTGTTGTTGTTGTTGTGAAGGCTGCTGCCTTGCCGGCTGCTGCTGCTGGTGCTGTTGTTGTTGTTGTTGTTGCTGTTGCGCAGGCTGCTGCCTTGCCGGCTGCTGCTGCTGCTGGTGCTTTTGTTGTTGCGCAGGCTGCTGCCTTGCCGGCTGCTGCTGCTTTGGTTGTTGGCCGGAACGTTGCTGCATCTGCGTTGGTTGTTGTTTTGCCGGTTGTTCCTTGTGTTGCTGTTGCTGTTGCTGCCTTTGCTGTTGTTTAGGTTGTTGCCCCGGAGATTGGTGTTGCGTTGAAGTCCCGCGTTGTGCCTGTTTTTTCACATCATTATAATCACCCACCCTGGCCGGGGCATGTTTTCTTTCGCTGGAAGCATCTTTATGCACCCTCGGCCGGTATATCTGAAGTTGATTGTTGGTCATTTTATGACCGGGTCTGTTGCTTTCTTTAATGACGGCTGGGGAAAATTTTCTTCCGGCGCGCCTTTCAACCTCAACTACCTCAGGACCTGTATTATAAGTAACATTGCGGGACCGGTCGACCCGGGTATTGTTGATCACCGTTGAATTGTTGATGATCGTCATGTTGTATGTGTTGTTGATGTAGTACCGGTTGATATTCGTCCGGCCAAAATCCCTGTCCCTGACAAAAGTCCATTGATCATATGGCACCTTATATCCGCCTGAATAGGCCATGTAGATACTGACACCGGGCCCGATGGGCGCCCATCCGTAAAAATCTCCTGACCTTCTCCAGGTTACCCAACCCGGTCCCCACTCGTAATCAGGGACCCAGATCGGGCCCCAATTGGGATCGACATACCATCGACCATAATGAAAGGGGGCCCATCCCCATGAATAATCCGAAATCCAGGTCCACCCTTCGTTGGTAAACACCCAATATCCATCGGTTGAATATGGGGCAAAGCCCTGCGGAACATCCGGGATCCAAACATAGCCGTACTCGGGGCTCCTAACCCAGGTTCCATAAGGACTCAATTCATCATAAAAGACCTCGAACCCAACAGATACATACTGTGCAGGTGCTTTTACGGGGATCATCCAGGTACCTGTGAAAATCACAAGTAAAAGGGAAATAAATCGAATTCCGGGTTTCATAATTTCAAGGTTTAATTGAAAAATCTGATTATATAATTTCTTACAGGTCTATTATCCCAACGTTTGTAACGACTCCCGTGCTTACAGTGATTCCCTGAATCGTAACTGGCTGCAGCGGTGCAGGAGGCACGACAGTTAAATAATAGGTGCCTGCCGGGAGTCCGGCAATGAGAAATTCACCTGCCTCATTTGTAATTGATGAATAGGATAGCCCATTGGAAACAGCGGTCACATCAGCAGTGATGCCGGACGGAGTGATACTTCCCCTGATTGAGCCGGAAATTGTTGCATCAATGATCCTGATTACAGGCTTCAGCTGATATTCCCCGTTACCTTTCAAAATGATGGATTCATTTGCATCGAAATCCAGCAGGATACTATAGGATACACCTGGTTCAAGCATTTGATGAACCTGGATTTTTAATCCGGACTGCATGGCGCTTGGCGTGCTCAAAGGATACACTATCCCATCTACCACTACAGTACTGCCGGGTCCCAGGATCAGCCTGATCTGCGACAGCGTTCCGGCTTCAAGCGATCCCGTTGCAATGATGGTGCTTAATCCGTTCGAAAAATCAAGCAGGTTATAAATACCTGCATTGGTATTAAGGACAACCGTTCCTTCAGAACTTCCGGTCACCTCCACGCGCAGCAAATCGATCATAACTGCATCATAATTTCCGGGAGCATCTGTCATCCGGATCGTAAGTTCTGACTTCTCCTCCTCCTTGGAGCAGGAGGATATCGCCAATCCGATGACAGCGATTGCGAATGCAAACAGGAACCTTTTGTAAATGCTGGTTGCAAGGCGTTTTCTGATTGATAATTTCATGTTTTCTATATTTAAATGTGCATTAAAACAGGATGGTACAAAGGTGATTGCAT
>CAZPWZ010000098.1:0-7683 GCA_964590675.1 uncultured Draconibacterium sp. | reverse complement strand
TATACCGATGCCGGCCAGTTTGGAGCTGCACAGGCCCATATCGGGTTGATCGCATCCATCTTGATGCTGAATCAAAAAACACTCAAACGACGTATTTTCTGGATCGTTGTGATGATCGCCGGATATTACGGAATGTCCAGTTCGGGTACCCGTGGCGCCATTTTTGTTCCGCTTGCCGGCCTGGGACTTTACATGATCCTGCGAAAAAATTTCAGGGTCATTATAGTTGGCGGAATCATGCTCACTTTGGTGTATTCGTTCTTCCGGTTCACCTATATTGGCAATTCCAATTACCAGATATATCGTATGCGAACGGCTTTCGTACCTGAAGAAGATGCCTCTTACATGGTCCGGCTGGCCAATCAGCGGCTTTACCAGGCATACCTGAAAACACGACCGTTCGGGGGAGGGATCGGTCATGCCGGAAACAGGGCGCTGCAATACACGCCCGACGCCGTCCTGGCCAACATTGCCACCGACAGCTGGTTTGTGCTTATCTGGGCTGAAACCGGTATTGTGGGACTGTATTTACATCTGCTCATCCTTGGATTTATCATCGGTAAGGGGACATTCATATGTATGTTTCAGATCAGGGACCCGGATTTGTTCGTCAAAACGGGGGCGCTCATGGCGGGGATTTTCGGCATTGTCCTTGCTAGTTATGGTAATGCTATATTAGGACAGTTCCCAACCGGCATTATGATATACGCCAGTATGGCATATGTATTTATGGCGCCGGATCTCGACAGGCAAATTGCAGAAGATCCCGGGAAATATAAACCAGAATTAACAGCGTAAAATATACAAGCAATGGAAGGTGTTGTTGTACATATGGTCATTGGCTTTGCCCTGTTTATTCCACTCGGATTCATTACGGCAATGTACCAGTATCGCAAAGCGGCAGAAAAAGAAAAAGAGCTTGCGCACCGCAAACAGATGCTGGAAGATGAGTTTTAAAACAGGATGCCTTCTGAATTTCTAACCAGGTAAAATATCTGACATTATGAGTGAGAAACCCAATATCGTTTTCCCCCTGGTTTCAATTATCACAGTCAATTACAATCAACCTGAGGTGACATGCGAACTTCTTGAATCAATGAAACATATCACCTATCCCTCCTACGAAGTCATTGTTGTCGACAATGCATCTCCAACAAAGAATCCTGATATTATACTTGAAAAATATCCATATATTACCCTTATTAAGAGTGATCAAAACCTTGGATTTGCCGGGGGAAACAACTTGGGAATACGCCTTGCCAAAGGGAAACACATATTACTGATCAACAATGACACAGAGGTGGAACCAGGCTTTCTCGAGCCACTTATAACCAAACTGGAGCATCACCCTGATATCGGGGTGGTGAGCCCCAAGATCAGGTATTTTTTTCATCCTGACACGATACAATATGCAGGATTCACCCCTATCAATCCAATTACGGTCCGCAACAGCGGGATTGGATTCAATGAAACTGACCGCGGGCAATACGATGCTGATGCCCAGACGAATTATGCATTTGGTGCAGCCATGGTCATCCCCATGAAGGTGATGCAGGAGGTTGGATTGATGGCCGATATATTTTTCCTCTACTATGAAGAGATGGATTGGATGCAGCGTATCAAAGATGCCGGTTATAAAATCTATTACGTTCATAATTCGCTGGTTTTCCACAAAGATTCCATCACCACAGGGACCATGAGCCCGCTTAAGATTTTTTACCTCAACAGGAACAGGGTACTCTATATGCGGCGCAACGTTCACGGGTGGAAAGCAATCGTTTCAGTGCTGTACCAACTGGTCATCGCCATTCCAAAGAACCTCACGTTATTTCTGCTTAAAGGGCAATTCAATCTTTTTTCTGCCTATGCCAGGGCCATGACCTGGCATCTGCAGAATTTATTCAATCCCGGGTTGCATCAGAGTCCGCGGATTTAATAAACCTTAACCCAAACTGAACCAGCGCCGATGACCCGAAAAAATTACCCGCTTGTTTCAATCGTTTCAGTTAATTATAATGGATCAGAGGATACATGCGAATTCATTGAATCATTGACCAAAATCAGCTATCCGAATATTGAGATCATCATCATCGATAACGCCTCTCCGGCTGATAATCCAAAGATCATCAAACAGCGATTCCCGAATGTGATCCTATACGAAAGCATCATCAACTACGGTTTTGCCGGCGGAAATAATCAGGGCATCATGCGTGCCCGCGGGGAATATGTCCTCCTTCTGAACAATGACACTATCGTCGATAAAGGTTTTCTTGAACCCCTGGTGGATAAACTTGAATCGGATTCCCGCATTGGTGCTGTGAGTTCGAAGCTCCGCTACTATTATGACCGGAACATCATCCAATTTGCAGGATATACTCCATTGAATCACAAGACCATGCGAAATTTCGCTATCGGGCACAGGGAAAAAGACAGGGGCCAGTATGACCATGACTATGAAACTCCCTATGCACATGGGGCAGCCATGATGGTTCCCATGCGGGTTATTAAGGAGATCGGGCTGATGTCATACATATTTTTTCTCTATTACGAGGAGGCTGACTGGAGCTACCGGATCAGACGGGCCGGATATAAAATCTTCTATGTACACAATTCACTGGTGTTTCATAAAGAATCCATTTCCGTGGGAAAATTAAGCACCTTAAAGATTTATTACCTCAATCGTAACCGGATTGTATTCATGCGGCGAAATGTTTTCGGGAGCGATTTCGTGATCGGACTTCTCTATCAACTGGCAGTTGCCATTCCACGAAATGCACTCACTTTTCTTGTAAAGGGCAAAATATCATTATTTTATGCCTCTTTAAGGGCCATTGGCTGGCACCTGAAAAGGTCAATCAGCTCCGAAATACATGACAATCCCTATTTATAAATTCAGATCTTGTATTCGGTTTGATTTATATTTAACTTTGCTTCAAAGGCTTTACCCCTTTTTTCGAAAAAACTAACTTATGGCAAAGGACTACCTGTATTATTCATTCCTGGCAATGGAAGCCATCGTATTCATCTATTTTTCTGTTGCCGCCATCTATTTTTCAATTTACTCTGTTTCCGGATTGTTTAAATATCGGTTAAAACCGAAGAAAGATGATTTTCAGAGAATGTTTGCCGTGCTGATTCCCGGGTACAAGGAAGATGCTGTGATCATTGATGTTGCAAGGCAGGCATTGAACCAGGACTATCCTGCCGGTAAATTTGAAGTTGTCATTATCGCCGATTCCTTTCAGCAATCTACCCTCGACGAACTGCGAAAATTACCCATCCGGGTAGTTGAAGTATCATTTGAAAAAAGCTCGAAGTCACGGGCATTGAACAAAACAATGAGCATTTTGCCCGATATTTATGATGCCGTGATCATCCTGGATGCTGATAACATCATGGCCAGGGATTTTATTACAAAAATGAATGCCGCGCTGTCAAGTGGATTTGTTGCCATTCAGGGTCACCGGAAAGCAAAAAACCGGAACACATCCTTTGCCGTGCTTGATTCTGTAAGTGAGGAGATCAACAACCACATCTTCCGTAAAGGACACCGTGTCATCGGACTGTCATCCGCCCTGATCGGAAGCGGCATGGCATTCGAATATCGCATGTTCAGGGATTATATGGCGACAATCGATTCCTTTGGTGAAGATAAAGAACTGGAAATTAAACTTTTAAGAGACCGCAGGCGCATCGAATATTGTGAAGATGCCTTTGTTTACGACGAAAAAGTGCAAAAATCACAGGTATTCATGGTTCAGCGGACAAGATGGCTGGCAAACCAGTTCATCTATGCAAGGGAGTATTTTCTTCCAAGTTTAAAAGAGCTGTTCGTCAACGGAAATATCGATTATTTCGACAAAGTATTCCAGCAGTTGCTACCACCAAGAATATTCCTGATGGGATTTCTTGTGATCATTTCCTTCATCTCAATTTTTTTCAACCCGGTATCTGTCACTATTGCATGGATTGCGCTCACTACTCTGTGCACCATCACCCTGCTCATTTCTATTCCCGGACCCTATTACAACATGGAGACGTTAAAAGCCGTACTATATCTGCCCAAAGGTTTCATTTTCATGCTGGGCTCTCTTTTTCGAATATTCAAAGCCAAACGGAGTTTTGGTCATACAACCCACACGGTGCAAAAGGATAACACAACCCTTGAAACCTAACCGGCCATGGATACTTTTCAACCTATCCTTCATGTTCTCCAAATCATTGTTCTGGCCTATTTTGGCACTGCCACGCTCTATTTACTGATCTTTGCAATTGCAGGCCTGCTTAGAAAAAAGGATAAAAAATTTCAGGTCAGGCGGCAAAGGCATATCAGCATCGTCATCCCGGCATTCATGGAGGACCCGGTCATAATTGAGGTGATAAAATCTGCACTGAACCAGGAATATCCAACCAATTTGTTCAGCGTGATCCTGGTGGCAGATTCATTTAAACGAGATACCCTTGAAAAGGTCAGGTTAATGCCCATCACCGTCGTTGAGGCTGTTTTTGAATTCAGCACCAAGGCAAAATCGCTTCAGATCGCGCTCGAATACCTTCCCGAAAATACGGATCTTGTGCTCGTACTCGATGCAGACAATATCATGGAAGACCACTTCCTTGATAAAGTCAACATGGCCTGTGAATCCGGCTATGAAGTAATCCAGTGCCACAGGATTGCAAAGAACACCAATACCTCCTTCGCACTCCTCGATGCCATCAGCGAAGAGATAAACAACAATATTTTCAGGGCCGGTCACCGCGCAGTCGGAATTTCATCGGCACTCATCGGGTCCGCGATGGTTTTCAGTGCAATTCATTTCAGGCGGTACATCCCGCGATTAAGCGCCATTGGCGGCTTCGACAAGGAACTCGAACTTTTGATCCTGAGGGAAAAAGTAAAAATAGAATACCTTCAGGATGCCTATGTCCTCGATGAAAAAGTTCAAAACGCCCATGTTTTTTACAAGCAGCGCAAACGGTGGATTTATGCACAATTCTATTTCTTCGGCCGGGATTTCTTGGTTTCCATCTGGCACCTCTTCGCCCATCGGAATTTTGACTATTTTGATAAAACCCTCCAGTTTTCATTGCCTCCCCGTGTGATGCTTCTTGGTATTCTATTGATCCTAAATATTTTAAATGTTTTTATTCCAAATCAGCAATTCAGGTGTTACTGGCTCGCTATCCTGATAATGATTTTGACAACGCTCATCATCTCGGTTCCTAAAAGGTTCTTTACGATGCAGACACTGAAAGCGCTGATATCACTGCCGAAGGTTTTCTATCTCATGATCCTGATCATATTTAAACTAAAGGGAAGCAATAAGGAATTCATTCACACTGAACACAGTTTTACCGAAGAAACTTAACAATTCGCTTATGAAAATTGGAATAGAAGGTCAGCGGTTATTTCGTAAAAAGAAACATGGAATGGATATGGTTGCCTTGGAATTGATCAGGAACCTGCAGGAAATTGACAAGATAAATGAATATTTCATATTTGTCAAGGATGATGTGGACCACTGTCTCGAGCAAACATCCAACTTCCATATCGTCGGGATGGCGCCGGCACCCTATCCTGTTTGGGAGCAGTTGAACCTGCCGGCTGCAGCCAAAAAGGCAAAATGTGATATCCTGCATTGCACCAGCAACACAGCTCCAATATTCACCTCCATTCCATTGGTCGTCACGCTGCACGACATCATTTACATGGAAAGCCTGAGTGTATTGAAAAAGGGATTCACTTCTTATCAGAAATTCGGAAACATGTACCGCCGGTTTGTCGTCCCCCAGGTTGTGAAAAAGAGTGCAAGGATCATCACGGTTTCCGAGTTTGAGAAAAAAAGGATCGGTGAGTTTTTCCATGTTGACGACCATAAGCTAAGGGCAATCTATAACGGGGTGAGCACCCATTTTAAGCCTGTCGGTGATTTGGACTACCTGAATCTCATTAAAACAAAATATAACCTGCCGGATAAGTTTTTCTTCTTTTTCGGGAATACCGATCCTAAAAAAAACACACCCGGCGTGCTTAAAGCGCTTTCCCTTTTTCTTAACGCATCCGAAGAGAAAATTCCCCTCGTCATGCTTGATTTCGACCGGGACGAACTCGACAAGATCATCGGCGATATCGGCGATCCATCGCTCCATAACTACATTCAATTAACCGGTTATGTGCCGAACATTGAATTGCCTGCACTATACGCCCTCAGCACGGTTTTCCTTTATCCTTCACTCCGTGAAAGTTTTGGCATCCCAATGCTGGAAGCCATGGCCTGCGGAATTCCCGTGATCACATCCAACACGAGTTCCATGCCCGAAGTCGGGGGCAACGCCGCCTTGTTCATTGATCCGTACAAGCCTGAAGAAATTACCCAGGCAATGCATAAACTATTGTCAGACATTTCGTTACGTGATTCACTCATCCTTAGAGGTTTCGAAAACGCACGCAAGTTTTCATGGCGCGCAATGGCTGAGAATGTGCTTAGCTTATACCGTGAACTTGAACCAAAATAGGACAAACATAAAACGCAACATATGGATATTGTCATCACTGGTTTGCAGGCATTTGACAGCGATATCGGGAGTAATTGCATCAATCTTGCACTCGAATTTGCAAAGCACAACAGGGTGTTGTATGTAAATTACCCGCTCGACCGGCTCACAGCCTATCGTGAACGGCACGACCCGAAAATTCAGAAGCGGAAGAAAATGCTCAAAGGGGAATTGGAAAACCTGGAAAGAGTGCATGAGAATTTATGGAGTTTTTATCCAAGGACCATGCTGGAATCCATAAGCCAGCTTCCGAATAATACACTGTTCGACTTCCTGAACAAGATCAACAATAAAAGATTTGCCCGGCAGATTTCCTGGGCCATCAATAAGCTCGGGTTCAAGGATTTCGTGATCTTCAATGACAGCGATATGTTCCGGAGTTTTTACCTGAAGGAATATTTGAAACCGGTGCAGTATATCTACTATTCACGCGATAACATGATCGCCGTTGACTGGTGGAAAACCCAGGGCATCCGGATCGAGGCCGCACTGATCAGCAAGGCTGATGTGGCTGTTGCAAACTCGGTTTATCTTGCCAGGTATCTCAAAAAATTCAATCCCCACTCCTACTATGTTGGCCAGGGTTGCGATGTAAGTGCATTTGACATGAACCTGATCAAATCGGTGCCGGAAGATATTCAAAAGATTAAAAAGCCGATCATTGGCTATATCGGGGCCCTTTTTACCCTCCGACTGGATATTGGAATTATAACCCATCTTGCCAAACAACGTCCCGACTGGTCGATTGTACTGGTTGGGCCTGAAGACGAGGGATTTAAGACCAGTGAACTTCATCGTTTGGATAACGTCCATTTCCTCGGAAGTAAAAAACCGGATGAATTGCCCCTTTATTTATCCACCTTCGATGTGGCTATCAATCCACAGATTCTCAACGAGGTGACCCTCGGAAATTATCCCCGGAAACTAGATGAGTACCTTTCCATGGGGAAGGCCGTGGTTGCAACCCGGACAGAGGCCATGCAGGTGTTTGAGGACTTCACCTACCTCGCTGAATCAAAGGAGGAATATCTGTTAATGGTAGACCGTGCATTGAAGGAAAATACGCCCGAACTCGCGAAGGCCCGCGAAGAATTTTCACGCAGTCACACCTGGGAAGCCAATGCCAAT
>CAZPWZ010000097.1:0-7720 GCA_964590675.1 uncultured Draconibacterium sp. | reverse complement strand
TACCATACCCCCGTTGCCCTGTCCCTGGATCCTGGTAATAATCGGACCATCTCCATAGGTTGAATGGGCGACTTCGGCCAGCGGGATGTGCGGGATCGCGGTATATACCTTGATGTTGCTTCGGCCTCTGAGGTAGGGGGTCTTCTGACCATCAAGTGCGGTCGGGTCTGTTTGATTATACTTCTTATACTCGTTGTAAGCGTAAGCAACAGTAACATAATAATATTGCTTGTGGTTGATCAAACGATCGTCACCGGTAGCAAACATGTCTTTGGTAAATACAAATGAGTGACTAACGCCTTTGTCGGCGCCATCTACTTCTATCGTGCCAACATTGCCTCCAAGGTTCTGATCATATTTCCAGTTGACCAGCTTTGTAACCCCATTCTCAACATCACACTGGGCAACAAGGCGGGCTTTGCTGGCGTCATAAAGATCGGCAGCCGAAACCGTGGCGTCCTTGAGCTGGTAAATCTGGTAACCTTCAAAATGGTAAAGGGAGTCATTTCTGTCGTTATGGGGCAATGAATCCGGATTTGGAATATTTGGATCAAATTCCACATATTTTTCCTGGTAGTTATTACCTGCATCATTGGTTTTCCTGTTTGAAAGATAAATGATCAGCTGCTTGTCCATCTCTTCAATGGTCATATCAGGTGCATTGGGTCCGTTCAATACAGCAAAACAGTTATCGAACAGGTTCTGGCATTTATCATCAACGATTTTCAGCAGGTCGACAGACTCTTCAGGTGTTCCAGAAACTGAGCGTGCCCAGGGAATACCAACCGTAATATAATTACAGGCGCCCGGCATCAGGGTGAAAGGACCGGCCGACTGCATAAAGCGGCGGTCCTGCGGGTTGTTCCCGGCAATCACTTCGGTCCATTTCTTTGCACCGTTGGGCGGTTGCCCTTTCGTGCCCCAGTCGCACAAATCCGTTTCATCAGGGAACATGAAATCGCATTCGGGTCCATAACCACCGGCTGAAAAGTGTGCATTTCCGCCATAAATCATTTTTGAATTATCCTTCCAGATGCCGCGCAGGAAAAGATAATACTCCGGCGCATACTGCGGGTCGGTCATGTAATTCGGAACACCGGCGTTGCTGTTGTTGTGGTAAACGAACCTGCGCATGCCATAACGCTCATTGTCTATATAGCCGTCCCCGAAGTTCACCCCGTTGATTGCCTCAGACCTGACCATGAAATTGGCTGAATCCTGACCGCCCGGACCGTAGCCCATTTTGATAACGGTACCATTCATACCCACAATGTCGCAACTACCTGCAAATGTCGGTCCCTTAAGGTTACTTCCCTTGAAGGAAGGATTATCATACCCGTCGGGATCCATGTAAGGTCCCTGGAAGAAGTCAACACCAACTGCAGGCGGATGAGCGCCGTAGGCATAGGTCTGTCCAGTTCCGTCGATGGGTGTTCCATTGTAACAGTATCCTAATCCACGGTTAACGTCGCAACCCACATAGTCATCATTGGCATAACCCAGATCCGGGTCGACCCATTGGCTGAAATAGGTGCCAGTGAGGGTATAGGTTGAACGGTTGATCAACTCATAGGAGTAAAAGGTCATGTTGTTGATTTCGTCGTTGGTGGCAAATGCAAAATACTGCGCCCTGATTTCCATACCAATTGGTTCACCCGTGGTTTCAGAGTGGTAATTGCCTTTATCGTTATATACACTCCATAGTGTTTGGTCGCCTTTCAGGACCTGGTCAACCAGGATTCCCATGGTATCGGCTGTTCCGCCATTCTTGATTTTTGCACGGCTGACGCGTTCGCCGGGTTTCAGGTTCTTGGGACAAAGTACATTGGCAAGGTCATAATAGGGATAATCACCTTGTTTCGGATCATAAACACCATCTCCGTTGACATCCATGAATGGTGCCAGATAGAATGCCTGACCTTTGCTCTTGTTTCCATGGGCAGGCCAATCGGTAATTGACTTTGGGATGGTATATTCGGGGTATTCATCCTTACTTTCCCACCATGCCAGAAATTCCTGCACTTCGGTCCGGGTTATCGGGAAAAGTTTATCATATTGGGAACAGGTCTCAGCATCGATAGCTGCGGTTCCATCAACGGTTAACGGTCCGGGCCAGTAATCATTCTTAACGTGCGATGGGTTTCCGGTTCCCTGTCCATAACGGTAACCGGCAAGTTTCAGGTTATTATTGATATCGTATGCGGTGATCCGCTTGAAAAAAAAAAACATCGACATTTTCTTCGATCCTTTCGGAATTTCATACTCGGCATTTTCGATGAACCATCCGTTACCATAAGAATAAACGACAGTCCGGACATTATTGATGTCAAGCATTTTAGAGCTTGATCCCGAAGCACAACCTTCGGCAGTAGCCTTGATTGTACCGGTGCTTTTGGTGCCACCTACCTTGTGAAATTCCTCTGCAAGGAGGCCATTTGAAACCACTATACAACAGAGTGCAATCACTAAAAAGCGAAGTATATTTTTCATAGTTGCATTATTTATTATCATATCGGTATTTCTTCTCATTGCCATTGTTAAACATTAGAAATTAAATTTAACACCTAAACGAATCGTCCGTGGTGAACTATATCGATACGGATTGTCCATGTTGATCGTATATAAATCGATATATGATTGCGGACTCACCTGCTGGCTGATGGCATTCTGCCATTCGGGAGCCGACAGGTAGCCGTCATCATTAGCAGTACCTGTTGCAGGGTATACCGCTGTCACGTTCATTGTATTTAACAGGTTTGAGAATTCAATATATACATTGATGGTGCCATATTTCTTTTTATTGAGGGCAAAATTGAAGTCCTTGTCCACTGCAGCATTGATAAGGAACTGCCATGGCAGACGGGCTCCGTTGATACTACCCTGGATCGGTCCCATAGCGCCATAAGGAAGAATTTTACTGGTCTTGGTATACGGTGTGCCGGATCCTCCGGTAAGTGTTACGTTAGCGCCAAAATTGGAAAGGAACTGAACCGGCGCCTTACCGCTCTTTGTGCGGTTGATGACCGGGCCGTTATAATCTTTTCCACCACCCCACCGATAGTCGATGCTGATGTTGAACTGGTGACGACGGTCAAAGTTCAAAGGATTCAGCGTACGGAGGTTCGGTTGATCTGAACGGATAATGGTCTGGGCTGCATTGGGATCTGAACCGGTACCATCGGCAAATTGCAGGGTATAGTTAAAACGGACCCGGGCATTGCCTGAACGACGCAGGTCATAAGTCAGGGTCAATCCCTTTACTGTACCAAAGTCAATGTTGGTAAATGAGTAATAGGTTTTGGGATAAGCGCCGCTCAAACGGTATTGCTGGATCTGGTCGCGCATTTCACGATAAAAAACAGAGAGTTTCAGTGAGGATGCATTGTTGATTTTTTGCTGGAATCCCAACTCATAGTCAATGGTTTTCTCCGGTTTCAGGTCTGGATTATTGATAGTACCGGAGGCGCCGGTCACCCCGATGAAGTAATAACTAACCGGGTCGATCTGGACTTCAGCAGAGGATGGCCGCTGGGTAAGGATATCATAATGGGCATAGAACAAAGCATCATCCGAGATCGGGAAGGAAAACGATATACGGGGCATCCAGTTGGTTTGCGGATCATAATCCTTGAAAACAGCAGAAGTGATGTCTTTGTTGGATGGATCAACCAGGTAAGGTTGTACGCCGTTTCCACGGTCAAGGGCACGAACCGGGTCAGAGATCGGACTTCCTTCTGCGTTATACCACACGCTGTTTGTGCGGTAACCGGTGATGGAACTTGGATTGTTTGCATCGTCAACATACACGACATAGTCGCTGCCCATCCCCAATGGATGCGTTACAGCCTGTCCGTTCATCTGGGTAACCTCTCCAACAGTTTTAGCCGGGTAGAATAAATACGGATCCTTAAGTACCGGTTGGTTGGCATCGAAACGGTCTACACGTAAACCAATGTTAAAAATGAGGTCCTTAAATGCAAATTTATCCTGGATATAACCGGCCAGATAGATTGGCTGGTAAGCCGCGATGGGGCGGGTGTAATTACCATTGGCATCCTTTGCCGTGAAGAAATCATCGAACGTTGGATTGGAAGTTAATTTGTTACCCATGTAATCATAGCCAGAATAGCCGACGATCGGGTCACCGTTTGCCAGCAACTCATCCGCATTGAACATGTCGATGGTCAGCATTGAACCATTGGTCCCGACAGTTTGCAACTGCATATTCCTGTCGTAATAGTTAATGGTATTTTTTGAAAAATCATAAGAATCCAGGTCGATGAAATCTGTTCCGTTAACTGCCAGGCCAAGTTTATTACGCAGGTTGACATCGAAATTACGCTGCAGGGTTGAAACGTACTTCCGGTTGTAATTGATGGTATCCATAAAAACACCGTCGCGGTAAACAGGTTCGGGATTGGCAAGGTCAAGATCTTTTAACTGGGCGTTGGTATAGCCACGCATGGCTTCCCAAAGACGGGTGCCCGCAATTCCGTAGGCAGAATTCTTACGCTGCTGGTATTGAAGACCCAGCTGGATTTCATGATTGCCGAAGTCGGCCGCGAACGATGCGTTTACAGCAATCTGGTCGCTGTAATTTTCGTTATAGCCGTTGGGCCTGTTGCCGGGAACTGCGAAGATGCCATAAGCCCCGGTTGGCTCCATCCCATTGATAAGGCCTTTACCCGAAATGATCTCGTCGAGGTTCTGGTAATGATCTTCCGGATCATCAAAAAAGCCGAAATATTGTTGTGTCCAGTTTGCAGATTCAGGATTCAGGTCGGAACCATTGAAAATTACAATGGTATCACGGGTTCCATTCTGAAGGTGTGCCCACTGATTGAGGACAGAGTCATAGGCGAGGACAGGGGTGTAGGCCCGTATGGTCTTTGTGGCAAAGCTGCCGATATAACCATATTTGAAGAAGTTGTCCTTATGCTGTGCATCTTCTGTTTTACCAAATGTACGCGTAAAGTCTCCGCCAAGTGAATAGTAAATGTTCTTTACAAAACTTTTACTGTCCGAAGCCGTCGGGAACCGTTGGGTAAAACGGCCATTGACACGCCAGGTATAACCTGTGGAATGAGAGTTATTCTCCCAGTTCATCAGGGAGCTTGCAAAATTGAAATTACGGCTGTCGCGCCAGGCAAAGGTTCCGCCTACAGACACATTGATGGTTGGGGAAACGCGGAAATCGAGTTTTCCAGAAACGTTGATCGTTGTACCGGCCGAATTCAGCGTGCTTTTCGTTGTTTCCATCTGATCGAAGGTTAAAAACTCGGTGTTGTAAAAAACTGAGTTGTTTTGACCGTACAAACGGAGGGGATTGGTCTTAAGCTGAGCCAGAATGTCATCGTTCACTTTGTAATTTGCAAAAGCGGCCGGGGCACCATCCTTCTGATAAATAAGGTCACCTGCAATGAAGAAGCCCATGATCGGGGTCTTGAATCCGCGGACAGTATCCTTTTTGGAAACAATAGGACCGGTAAAATTCAAACCAAGCCGGTTATAACCAAAAGCGTCAAGGTACTGGGATGTCTGGAGATCGATTCCACCGGAAAATTCCTTGGATGGACCTTTGGTGGTCACGTTGATAATACCACCCGTGGCATCTCCGTAAGCAGCCGGAGTACCGCCAAGGATAACTTCCACCTGTTCAATGGCGCTTTGCGGCAGCGCCTGGCTGCCCGTAACACGCATTCCATCGATGTAATAAACCGTACCCGAGGAACGCGCACCACGCATACTCGAAATACCGCCGTTGGCATCGGTGGTTACACCTCCTACCGTAGTCGCAACTGCAGTTGCCGACTTATTGGCCATTTTTGAAATTTCTTCTGACGTGACTGTTCCTCCGGATGTGGTCTGGTCCTTGGAAATCAGTGGTACTTTATACTCCACCACCTCAATTTCCTGGAGGGTGGTTGTGGAGGTCTCCAGTTCAAGATCCTGGAAGGTGATCTTGTCGGGCATTATGATAACGCCCTTATACATAAAAGGCTTGTAACCAACAAAGCTGGCTTTTAAATCAACTCTACCGGGGGGGACGGGTTTGATCTGGAAGTTTCCATCGAAATCGGAGGTAGATCCACCAACCTGAACACCTCCTACTTCAACAACAATATTGGCAAAGGAGATCGGCTCTTTAGTCTGCTTGTCAACAATTTTTCCCTTGAGGGTTCCCGAACCGGTTTGTGAAAATACCAACAAGCTTGTTGCCAGTACAAAACCAATAGTAAAAAGTAAATTTCTTAACATACCATACAATTTTATGTTAGATTATCAATGCGCTTTTAAAAGGCGGTAAAAATAATAATTATTTGAAACAGAAATCAAAATTATTTAACCCGTCATTCAAATATATAACCATTCTAAATTAGCTCATAGTCTTTTATATGAACCGTTTTAAACGATCGGCGAACTGTAAAAAAGGGGGGCCAAAACCTAAAAATCAGTGTTGAACCGGCGTTATGCTTTTCGATTCCTTTTTAGATTGTTTCATCCGCGACTTGGTCTCTTTGGTCTGCATGTTACGATGCCGTTTGACAGCCTTATCATATTCTTTTTTCGCCTGTTTGTTCTTTTTAGCCCGGTCGCGTTCAATTTTTTTTTGGTTGACACGTGCTTCCTGGGGGGGGGTATAGGCAAAAAGAATCGGAAGGAAAGCGATGATCCATGCAATCAGCAATGATCTTCCTTTGAAACGCATAAGCTTGATCATGATATTTGACTTAACAATATTACGGCAATCCATAATATTTTTTGCAAGGATAACGTTATTATCTGCAATTTTGTATAATGTCAACCAGAGACCTGTTCAATCCTTTAAAGTTGCTCCTGTTCGCCGGGATCCTTTTTTTTCTGTCAGCCTCCTGTAAAAAGGAAGAACAGCAGACCGAAATCCCCTATGTATATGTGAATTTCAGCCTGAATCCAAACGGGACACAGTATATCAATCTGAATGTTGTAAACGGCTGGGAAACAGTATATGGAGGATATAACGGAATACTCATCTTCCGTCCGGCAGTCAACGAGTTTGTTGCTTTCGAACGGGCCTGCCCTTATGACCCGCTGACGCAGGGAGCACAAATCGTCGTTGATGAATCCGGGATAACCTGTACATGCCCGGTTTGCGGATCAAAATTCATCATGACCGACGGAACACCCTATGAAGGTCCTTCCCGCTTCCCGCTGAAGCAGTACCAGACTGTTTATGATGGGAACATGCTGTATATTTCCAACTAGAAAATAATGTAAGTGTCCGATCCTGGCTGGAAAATCGTAAATCGTAAATCGTAAATCGTAAATCTTTTAATACCTGTAATGTTCCGGCTTATAAGGCCCGTCAACATTTACATTCAGATACTCAGCCTGATCCTTTGTCAGCCTGGTTAATTTGACCCCGATCTGTTCAAGGTGAAGACGTGCCACCTCCTCATCCAGTTTCTTCGGCAGGCGGTAAACATCCACTTTATAGTCATGCTGCCACAGGTCAAGCTGGGCCAGGGTCTGGTTGGTAAATGAATTCGACATTACGAAAGAAGGATGTCCGGTGGCGCATCCCAGGTTTACCAGGCGGCCTTCTGCAAGGAGGTAAATGGCTTTTCCGTCGGGGTAAATATATTTATCAACCTGTGGTTTAATGTTGAGCTTTTTTATTCCGGGCCAGTTGGCCAATGGTTCAACCTGGATTTCATTATCGCAATGGCCGATATTGCAA
>CAZPWZ010000096.1:0-7790 GCA_964590675.1 uncultured Draconibacterium sp. | reverse complement strand
AAAGCAGCCACAGGTGCAGAAAGTCATCAAGGGCAACGATCAAAAAGTAATCAGGAAAAGTGATGGTTCACAAGGTGGAACTTATGATGGAGCACCACCGCCACCACCACCACCACCTCCTCCTCCTCCTCCTCCTCCTGCGCCCGGCACTCCTGATTTTGAAATGGGCCTCCATTCCCTGGATTTACCGGACCTTACCAAAGAACAATTGGACCAGATTCACAAGGCAGATATTGACCATATGAAAGCAATGACCCCGCTGAAGAACCAGTTGAGGGAGAAAAAAATGAGGCTCCAGACGGTGCTCACAACCACCCCTTTTGATCCCAAGGCCGCCGATGCCCTTGCGGATGAACTTTCAAGGGCCGAATCTGCTATTTTAAAAGAGATGATCCGCCATGACCGTGAGTTGCGCAGCCTGCTCAATCCTGATCAGCAGGTTATCTTTGATTCCCGCATGAAGCCATTTCTGCACCGCAAATAACAGGCAGGTGCAAAATCCCGATTTGCCGTTTATACTGCATCCCGACGGGTTTGCGAAAGCAATCCCGTCGAGATGCAGTTTTACTGGGCGAGGGAGTTCGATCATGGTTACAAATTCAGACAGCCAAAGTATCATTTACCGATGGGCATAAACCAGTTCAATATCCGGGTATATGGCTTCCTGATCGAGGATAAGAAGATTCTCGTAACGGATGAATACAGGCTTGGGATCTTTATGACAAAATTCCCGGGAGGCGGGCTGCAATTCGGCGAGGGCACCCTCGATTGCCTCAAGAGGGAATTCATGGAGGAACTGGATACCCCCATTGAAGTGGTTTCTCATTATTATACGACAGACTTCTTCCAGCCTACCACCCTCCTTCCATCCGACATGCAGCTGGTGAACATATATTACCTGGTTAAGGCCCGCAAACCATATACATTCAGAACAACCGAAACAAAGCGTGATATTCTGCCGGTCGACGGGGCACAATGTTTCCGGTGGGTGAAATTGAGTGAACTAACAAGCGAAGAGTTTACATTTCCCATTGATCAGTTCATTGCCAAAAAACTTGCAAAAGGGGAAAAGGATGGCAGCATTGGGGCAATGACACTTTGACCGCCTTTTGTACCTTTGCGCTCTTAAATTATTCAATTTCCCATGAGAAAATTCATCCTTGCCGGGTTGCTGCCACTGCTCCTTCTTGTCGCATCATGTAGGCCAGAAACGGAAAAACGAGCATTTATCAATGGTTCATTTCCGGATGGCGCCGGCGTGAAACTGGTTTTACAGGAGATGGATATCAAGGAAATCCGGTCCATTGACTCTGTTACTGCAGGTGATGATGGAAAATTCGGATTCACACTGAACCAGACCGAACCCGGATTCTGGCTGGTCAAGGCCACTTCCGGGAAAATCCTGGTGCTCCTGCTGCACCCCGGCGATTCCATCATATTGTCGGGAAGTTTCATTGATTTCCCCGATAATGTGATCCTCCATGGTCCGCCTGACGCCCGGCTGCTGGATGAATTCTTCCGCTATACCCGCCAGCATGAAACCGCTATCGACTCCCTTCAGTTCCTGCTTGCAGAAAGGCAGGACAGTGCTGATTTCTACACTCTTACACAAAAACTGGACACCTCGTTCCGTATGATTTGGGATAAACAACGGATGTATGAAATGTCCTTTATCGATAGCCATCCTGGTTCCCTGGCCAACCTTGTCGTGATCAATTACGCTTTCGGCCTGAGTTCCGTCCTTGATCCTGAAGAAGATCTCGCTTACTTCAGCAAAGTTGATTCAGCGTTGATGAAGGCCTACCCGGAGAATAAGCATGTCAGGTTTCACCATCAGCGGGTCAAGGAAATGAAACGCAAATAACCATATTTATTCTTAAATTGCCTCAAATTTCGGATATGCACCAGAATATCTATTTTGCATCTGACTTTCATCTTGGGATTCCCGATCACGACAGCAGCCTGATTCGAGAAAAAAGACTGGTATCATGGCTCGAGATGGCCCGCGCCGATGCCGCCGAAATTTTCCTGATGGGCGATCTGTTTGATTTCTGGTTTGAATATAAAACAGCCATTCCCCGCGGGTATGCCCGGCTGCTGGGTAAATTGGCAGAGATCACCGATTCCGGCATCCCGGTTCACCTTTTCCGTGGGAACCATGACATGTGGGCCTTCAATTACCTCACGAAAGAGTTGAATATCCAGCTACACCGCGATCCCGAATTCAGGGTATTCAATGGAAAGCATTTTTACCTCGCCCATGGCGATGGATTGGGACCGGGAGATCATGGGTACAAATTCATCAAGAAAGTGTTTGCAAACCCGGTGAATCAATGGTTATTCCGGCTCATCCATCCGGATATTGGGATCAGAATGGCCCTTTACTGGTCGCGCACAAGCCGTAAAGTATCCATGGAAAAGGAAAAAAGGGATGAAGACATTACACGAAGGCTGATCGAACAGCGCATCACTGTCCATTCTAATGAAATGCTAAAAGCACATCCTGAATTAAATTTTCTGATCTATGGACATTATCATTATCCACTGGATATAAGCATTTCAGAAAATACAAGGCAACTGGTACTGGGCGACTGGATCACCCATTTTACCTACGCCGTATTCAACGGGGAGCAGCTTCAGCTGAAGGTGTACCAATAAAAAAAGCCACCCCGTCGGATGGCTTTTCAGGTAATCACTTTCCTGTTTATTCCGGATGAATTGCTTCTACCGGGCAAACATCAGCACAAGCGCCACAATCGGTGCAAACTTCAGGATCAATTTTGTAGATATCACCTTCAGAAATAGCTTCCACAGGGCACTCATCAATGCAAGTTCCGCAAGCGGTGCAATCATCATTAATTTTATAAGCCATGACTTATTGAGTTTGTGTCCCGCAAAATACAGGACGAGTTTATAATTTTCCGCGCAAAGATAAATAAAATCCGGAAATCAGCATAAGAAGTATCGATTTGTTTAGTTTTTCACAAACCTCCCGTAACACCCCGACCGGATCCACCACCATACAGGGTCCAAAAATGCTGCAGTTTCACGCCCAGTAAGGAGCCACTGTACAAACTGCAATTGTCGTTTCTTTTTAAAGTGGAATCTTTGACTTTTAACTTTAATCTGTAACTTTGCAGGACTAAACTCAATGAAGCTATGGCTAAGAAAAAAAGACCCGTAATTGAACGTGAAGAGGTAGTGGTGAAGTTCGTCGGAGATTCCGGCGATGGCATGCAACTCACCGGCAGCATGTTTTCGGATGTGGCTGCTATTGTTGGTAACGACCTTGCTACTTTTCCTGATTTCCCTGCTGAGATCCGCGCCCCGCAGAATACGGTGGCAGGTGTATCGGGATTCCAGGTGCACATGGGCAGTTCGAAGATTTTCACTACCGGTGACCTCGTGGATGTATTGGTTGCCATGAATCCTGCCTCGCTCAAGGCGAACCTGAAATGGGCAAAAAAAGGTGCTACCATTCTCACCGATACGGATGCCTACGATGAAAAGGCGATCGAAAAAGCTGGCTACAAGCAGAACCCGCTGACCGACAACTCACTACAGAGTTTCAACATGGTAAAAGCACCGATTACCACCCTTACCAAAGAGAGCCTGAAGGAACTTGGGATTGATAATAAAATTGCAGAACGAAGCAAAAATATGTTTGCCCTTGGAATGTTGTTTTACATTTTCAACCGGGATCTTAAGCCGTCGTTTAAGTATTTTGAGCAAAAATTCAAGAAAAAACCTGAGCTGGTTGAAATCAACAAAATCGTGCTTCAGGCCGGATACAATTACGCCGATACAATCGAAGCCCTTGAATCAGTGATCCAGGTTGGCGCGGCCGATATGGTAAAAGGCCGTTACCGCAACATCACCGGCAATGTTGCCACGGCCTGGGGGTTGCTTGCTGCCTCTGAAAAATCGGGACGTCCCCTTTTCCTTGGCTCCTATCCTATAACGCCGGCGACGGAAATCCTCATGGAACTCGCCAAACACAAATCGCTGGGGGCAAAAGTGTTCCAGGCCGAAGATGAGATTGCAGGAATTTGCTCGGCCATCGGGGCATCTTTCACCGGAGCGCTCGCCTGTACCACCACATCCGGCCCCGGGCTTTCGCTGAAAAGCGAGGCGATCGGACTGGCTGTCATTACCGAATTACCACTTGTGATTGTTAATGTCCAGCGCGGCGGACCATCGACAGGGCTGCCTACCAAATCGGAACAGAGCGATTTGTACCAGGCGCTTTTCGGACGCAACGGCGAATGCCCGGTAATCGTTGTAGCAGCATCATCTTCAGAGAATTGTTTTCATTACGCCTACATGACCGCAAAACTGTCAATGGAACACATGACGCCCGCGATCCTGTTAACCGATGGCTATCTTGGTTTTGGTTCGGCTTTGTTCCGTATCCCGAAAATGGCCGATATGCCCGAAATCACCCCCCCCATTGCCGAGGCCAACGATCCTGATTTTAAGCCTTACCGCAGGAACCCGGAAACATTTGTGCGTCAATGGGCTATCCCCGGAACAGAAGGTCTGCGTCATCGCATTGGCGGACTTGAAAAAGAGAATATTATTGGCACAGTATCGACCGATCCGATGAACCGCCAGATCATGACCGATTTTCGTGCAGCCAAGGTGGAGAAGGTGGCCGACTTTATCCCGGAACAGGAGATCGACGGTCCGGAAAAAGGCGACCTGCTGGTTGTAAGCTGGGGCGGCACCTATGGCGCTGTTCATTCAGCGGTAAGCCAGATGCAGAAAGAGGGCAAAAATATCAGCCATGCCCATTTTCATTATATCATGCCGCTTCCGAAGAATACGGGCAAGGTGTTGCAGGGCTTTAAGAAAATTGTGGTTTGCGAACTAAACAGCGGACAATTTGTAAACTATCTCCGCATGAAGTTCCCGATGCCCAACATATCCCAGTTCAATAAAGTGCAGGGATTGCCTTTCATGATCAACGAGTTAACGGATAAGTTTAACCAACTTTTAGAGGAGAAATAAAATGGACTTCATAAATATGACTGTTGAACGCACCAATGTTCAACTAAGCAAAGCAGATTTTGAAAGCGACCAGATGGTTAAATGGTGCCCGGGATGCGGGGGCCACGCCATCCTGGCTGCCGTGGAACGTGTATTTCCCAAGATCGGATACCGCAAGGAGAATTTCTGCATGGTTTCCGGCATCGGGTGTTCATCCCGGTTTCCATACTATGTGAACACTTACGGGATTCACGGCATTCACGGACGCGCTGCAGCGATCTCCACCGGCGTTAAAATTGCCAACCCAAGGCTGAGTGTTTGGACCATAACCGGCGACGGTGATTCACTCGCCATCGGCGGGAACCATTTCATCCATGTCATCAGGAGGAATGTCGACCTGAACATTTTGCTGTTCAACAACCAGATTTATGGCCTTACCAAGGGTCAGTTCTCACCGACAACCCCGATGGGCAAGGTTACCAAAACCTCCCCGATGGGCACCATCGAACATCCGTTCAATATCGGCGAACTGGTGATGGGCGCCCAGGGTACCTTTTTTGCGCGCGTTCCCGACAATAACATCGCCCTCATGACCGAATGCATGTTCGAAGCAGCCAAACATGACGGAACATCCGTTACCGAGATCATGGAGAACTGCATCATCTTCGCCGACAAGGCCCATGCCTGTGTGACCGGAAAAGAGGTGAAGGACGAAACCATGCTGATTCTGAAAAATGGCGCCCCCATGGTCTTCGGCAAGAATAATGAAAAGGGACTGATCCTGAAGGATACCTTGCTTGAAGTCGTGGAAATCGGTAAAAACGGAATCACCATCGACGATATTCTTATCCACGACCAGTACAATCAGGATCCGGGGATCCAGCTCATGCTCGCCAAACTGGCACCACCCCATTTCCCGATGGTATTCGGTGTAATCCGTTCGGCCATGTATCCAACATACGATGACCTTGTTGAAGAACAGATCAAGTATGCCAAGCAGAATTCAAAAATCAAGAACGTCGATGACCTGCTGAATTCCGGGGATACCTGGGAGATTTAAAATTGGCAGGGGTACTTGCATTTATCTTGCCGGCAATGTAAAAACAAACCGACTTCCCTGGCCAGGTTCGCTGATTACACGTATCGTTCCATTGTGTTTTTCAATGAATTCCTTGGAAAGGATCAACCCAAGACCGGTACCTTTTTCATTTTCAGTTCCCGGTGTCGAAAGCAGTGTGTCGATCCTGAATAACTTGTCGATCATCGGCTTTGCCATTCCAATACCATTATCGGCAACAGTTACAACGACCCTGCCGTCGTGATGATTTGCCAGAACCTCTACCCTTCCACCGTTTGACGTGAATTTAATCCCGTTTGATATGAGGTTTCTTATAACGGTCATTATCATGTTACGGTCGGCAAATATCAACATATCAGGCGGCACCGAATTACAAAGGGCAATCTCCTTCTTTTGAGCATTGAACTGCAGCAGCAAAAATGTTTCATGAACCATCAGGTTAAGGTTCAACTCCTCAGGAGCATAGGCTGTTTTTCCAAGCTGCGCTGCCGACCATTCAAGCAAGTTCTCAAGCAGGTTGAAAGCGCTTCGCGAAGCAATATTGATATTATGTGCAAACTGCTTGCGCTCCTCATCCGAAAAATCATTATAGGATTCCGAAAGCAATTGAGAGAATCCCATGATGGAATTGAACGGACTTCTCAGATCATGGCCAATGATAGAATAGAGGCGGTCCTTCATGTTATTTAACTCCGTGAGTTCTTCCGCCAGCTTCTGCAATTGGAGTTCCGTTTTCTTCCGGTGGGTAATATCATGCAAAATGAGCATGCTTCCAAGAAATTTTTCCTTGCCCTCCTTCAGGGGATAACGCGTCATTTCATACCAACGTGGTTCAGGAATGTCGAAACGGATCTCTTTACGCAGTTCCATGAGCCGGTCTGTACCTGTTACGGCTTCGTTTATTACAGGGAATACCAGATCGAGTTTCCTTCCGGCAATAAATTCATTAACCTGGAGGGCTTTGATCGCAACCGGGCTGATATCCATGATGAAATCCCTGTCATCGATTATAATTACCCCGTCGTTCATTTTTTCGATCATCAACTGGTGACTGAAAGGGACAATATCGAAAAGCTTACCGCGGGAAATGCCCCAGAAAAAAATCAACCCGGCAACAAGTATGCCCATTGGCGAAATATCAAGTCCCTCAACCGGGCTCAGCCCCAAGGTATATATCATTGCAGTTATCAAAGGAGAACTCGAAGCCAGCACAAGAAACCATGCCCTTGATTTATAATATTTCGGACGTTTGCGGATGAAATATACCACCAGAATATTTCCAAGCACAATCAATGCAAGTGAATAGGACATGCAGATATAAAACGCCAATCCGTGGTGATAAACCAAAATATTATTTCCATTTGGACTCCAGGAGAAACCGGTCCAGATCAGCTGATGGTGTTGATTCGTAAAAACCAGCAAAATTGTGATCACCGGTATGATCCAGAAGAACCAGAAATTTCTTCTCAGAAAGATAGATTCATCAAAATTGTAAGAGAGGACAAAAAGGAGGAACATCAGGGGAATCCCCATATTTGAGAAATATTCGAATTGGGACCAGGTAATTTTATCGGCAATGGTTGGAGCCGCCGATTCAAACGACAGGATGAATGACCATAAGGCTGAAAGGGTCATCATCCATACGAAAGGTATTCGTCCCTTGATTTTCCGCATGTTGTAAACCGTAAAAACAAGCTGTAAACTGATAATTCCAGTGATCACG
>CAZPWZ010000095.1:0-7882 GCA_964590675.1 uncultured Draconibacterium sp. | reverse complement strand
GATCGCCACCAGGAACCAGATCAGTCCAAAAATACCGAAACCGACGAAGATGGATAAAAACTGGTTATGTGAACGCCATCGCTGATCTGGCGATAATTTCGACTGCATCTTTTCATACTGATCCGCGAAGGCGATATTCATATCGCCGGTGCCGACTCCGGTAATCCAGTGCTCACTGATGATGCCGACGGAGGCTTTCCAGAATTCAAGGCGTTGCATCAGGGTGGAGCCGGTGGGATTGCCCGTCTCCCGGTACTGATTGAACCCATAGAGGAATTCATAAATCCTTCCACGGAGACTTAAGTTCTCCAGAAATACAACGTTTGCCACCCTCCTTTCAATGGCGTCGATCTCCTCACCGGTGAGTTTCTCTACTGCATCTGCATCCTTCCGCCATCCCTTTGATGTCAGGAACCGTATCACGGTATAGGCAACCGGTTCATTCTTCTTGTTCAGGCTATCGAATTTAACGGCGCTTCGCTGGTTCCATGCACTCCTTATTTCATCCCACTGGATGTAAATCCACAAATGGTTCCCATTTTCGGTCTGACCGGCATAGATATTATGGATATAAGGATTTCCGCGGGAAGTGACCTTTTCAAGTTTTGTCATATCCATGGGGTTTACCCTGTAATAATCCCGGACTATTGACCGGATGATACCTGAAACACCCAGTGTGATGGCGAGGATGAACAACAGCAATCCTCCCTTCAGCCAGCGGTTACTGGCTTTAAAGATCAGGACCGGGATCAGTATGAGCAGGGTGATCAGGATAATTGAAAATCCTGTAAATGACTGGGAGAGGATGATGTAAACACAAAACCACAGCAGGACCAGCAGGCACAGCAGGCGCATCCAGGTAGCCCAATATTTGTTTTTGACCGAAAAATAAAGGAGCGTGAAAATACTCAGGGTAAGTAAAAGGCTGAAAATAATATGCGATACGTTACGGGAAACATCACGGATATCAATAAAACTGTCGGTCCTGATCATCCAGGTATTATAAATTGACCGGACCAAAACTGCCAGTATAAACAGGATCATGAAACGGTAAAATGATTTCCGGTCAAAGGATACCGCAGTGGACAATACCAGTGGTATCAGGAACAGCGGGAACTTGGTCCTCAGGTCCTTGACAGCATAGTCAAAGTCGGTGGTGATAAAAAGTCCCAGGATATGGAGCAGAAAAACCGAGCTGAACAAAAATGCCGGCTTATGCTTGTAAAATTGTTTAAACCCGCCGGCAATGCCTTCAAGAAGTAACCAGGCCGAGACCGGGATTATGCGCAAAATCACCTCCCGGGATGTGCGTCCGGCCATGATGGACAATAATTTCCGGACATCAAACCGCTCCACGATCCACCCGCCCGCCATCATCATCAGGCCCATACTCAGCCCGAGCTTGGAAAATGGCAAGGAGGCCAGCGTGACGCCAAGTGCGAAAATATACCAGTACCGTTCAAATTGTTTCCAGGTTATTGGCATGGCAGGTCAGTTCAGGCAAATAGTTTGGCACGTCCTTTTTTCAGCTTCGTCCGGAAGATGAAAAAGCTGTCGGTTCCCTTGATGTCGATCCGCTTCATCTCATATGGATGCTGAACCGGCCATGGGTTGAGGTTGTTTCCTATTCGCAGTGCAAAATCAAGGCCGGCCTGCTGAAACAGGGAGATCATCTGTGCTTTCATTGCAGGATCCTTCCTGGGATATCCACCATAGGGATAGGCCAGTACTTTCACAAATGGAATCCTGTAAAAATCAAGGCTTTTCATGCAGTTTTCAAGGTCCTCCTTCATACCGGCAAGGTCAAGGTCGCCATAACTCCGGTGTAAAAATGAGTGCAGCCCGATCTCTGTCTCCTCATTAAGTGCAAGTTGCTTCAAATCCTCCGCCGACATGATCTGATCATGGCCCCTGTCCCAGATGTTCGTTTTCCCGATTAAGGCAACCGGCACAAACACCGTGGCTGTGAACTGGTACTTTTTAAGCAGGGGAAGCGCATGAAGGCGGAAATTTTCATATGCATCATCAAATGTCAGGATTATCGCTTTTTTTGGAAGGGGTGCACCATCCTTCACCAGGGTTTTCAGCGTTTTAAAGCTGATTGCATGATAGCCCCTCTCCTTCAGGTACATCAGTTGCTGCCCGAACTGGTCTGCGGTAACCGTAAGTCCATCAGGGCCATTCTGCAGGATCTTGTGATACATCAGCACCGGCAGTCCCTTTTTTGAGGGTACCAGGAAACTAAACTGGATCGTCAGTACAAGGGCGGCCAGTAAAAGGGATGCGATCACAAGCCCGGTTATCGTCATAAGTTCTGCTTTGATTCAACGGTTTTGGCAACTTTCAGTGTGGCGTAAACAGCCGCGAGAAATGACCACATAAATCCCGGGTAGCCATCGAGAAAACCACGTTTGATCAGATAAAACGAAATAAAGCTGGTCGGAAATTTAAGCGCGACCCACCATTTTGAAAATGACTTTCCCTGCTTCAGGTATCCATCGGCAGCCTGGGAAGTGTATGTATTTATTTTTTCGATATGATGACTGATGTCCCGGTATGAATAATGAATGATCCGGCCACTGAGACGGCCGACAGCGCCCTGTACTTCAATGCCCTCATGGACCGGGACCAGTGTGAACCCGCCCCTGGTCCGGTCAAAAAGCCGCAGGTGGAACTCTTTCCCTACGCCGCTGTACCTCAGGAGTCTCCCCATGAAATGGAGGCTGAACGGGATGTTATAACCGGAGAAATCCAATTGTGGAACCCCTGCTGCTGCCATTACTTTTACTCCGTCACCAAACATTCCCTTCAATTCCAACAGAAGCTCTTCCGAAACCACCTCATCGGCATCAATGGACAGCACCCAGTCGTTGGAAGCCTTGTCAACAGCGAATTGCTTCTGGCTGCCATACCCGTCGAATTCACGCTGAAAGACCTTGCAGCCAAAATCACGGCAAAGGGATGCGGTGCGATCGGCCGACATGGAATCGACCACCACGATTTCATCGGCAACCGGTTTCACCGATTCCAGGCAGCGAAGGATATTGTGCTCTTCGTTGCGTGCAATGATGATAACCGAAAGTTTGGACATAGGCAGCTATTTAATATGAATTGTAAACTCATCCCAATCCATGCCAACGGTAAAAGAATCCCGGAACAGAATTAAATCCTGGGCCGAAAAGGTAACGGTTCGCACCTCCTCCCTGCTTTCCGCGGCAGCGTAAATAATATTTCCCTTGGCATCGACGGCCATCGTGTTCCCGGTATGGTCCGTTCCATAACCATCACATCCGATGCGATTCACCCCGGCAACATAAGCCTGGTTCTCCATGGCCCTTGCAACAAGCAAGGTTTTCCATACATGGGAGCGGCTTGCAGGCCAGTTTGCAAGACAAACCAGCAGGTCGTAGCCGTATTTCCCCTCCTTCCAGGTATTCTTGCTCCAAACCGGGAACCGGAGGTCGTAACAGATAACCGGCGATATTTTCCAACCCTTCACCTCCACGATCAGCTTTTGCTTTCCACCCCTGAAAATCTTGTACTCCTCACTCAAACGGAACAGGTGCCGCTTATCGTATGTTTCATAATGCCCGTCGGGATGCATGCAAATCAGCCGGTTGAAACAATCGGCCCCTTCACAGATCAGCAGGGTCGCCATGATCACAATATCCTTATCCCTTGATTTGCGGCGTAAGAATTGCATCGAGGGACCATCCATGGATTCGGCACACAGGGAGGGATTGATGGAGAATCCGGTGTTAAAGGTTTCAGGAAGAATCACCAGGTCAGTCTCTCCAACGATGCTGTCAATCAAACGATCAAATTGATCGAGGTTTTTCTGTCGCTCCTCCCAGAATAGGTCTGGCTGAATAAGGGTTACCCTGAGATCGTGCATGCTGCAGTTCTTAAAAATCAAGGTAAAATTAAAAATATATGCGTTGTCGTGAGATAAAATTTTAAATTTGCGCTCATAATATTAACGAACCGTGCTATGCAAACGATTGATAACTATAATTTTAATAATAAAAAGGCGCTGATCCGGGTCGACTTCAATGTTCCCCTGGATGATCAGTACAAAATAACCGACACCAACCGCATTGATGCGACCATTCCCACCATCACAAAAATCCTCGACAGCGGTGGTTCAGTGATCCTGATGTCGCACCTTGGCCGTCCCAAGGGTGGTCCGGAAGAGAAGTTTTCATTGAAGCACATCGTTCCCTACCTTTCGCAAAAACTCAACAGGCCAGTAAAATTCGCCGACGATTGCATTGGGCAGTCTGCCATCGATCTTGCCGGTTCACTGCAGCCTGGTGAGGTCCTGCTCCTTGAAAATCTCCGCTTCTACAAGGAGGAGGAAAAGGGCGACAAAGAATTCGCCAGGAAATTATCGGTGCTGGGCGACATGTATGTGAACGATGCCTTTGGAACAGCGCACCGTGCCCATGCCTCAACCGCCATCATCGCCGAGTTTTTTCCTGATTCCAAAATGTTCGGATACGTCATGGCCAATGAGATCATCGCCATCGACAAATGCCTTAAGGACGGCAAGCGTCCCTTTACCGCGATTCTGGGTGGCGCGAAGGTATCATCCAAAATTGAGATCATCACCCACCTGATGGATAAGGTCGACAACCTGATCATCGGCGGCGGCATGATGTTCACCTTCATCAAAGCGCTGGGCGGAGACATTGGTGCATCCATGGTAGAGGAGGAGTATGTTGAACTGGCCAAAAACATCGTGGAGGGAGCAAAGACCCTTGGCGTGAATTTATATATCCCGGCTGATGCTGTTCTGGCCGATGCTTTTTCAAATGATGCCAACAAGAAGACCAGCAGCGCCTATGATATCCAGATTCCATGGATGGGTCTCGACATCGGACCATCAGCCTGTGTGAAATTCAATCATGTGATCGAGCAATCGGGAACCATTCTCTGGAATGGCCCCATGGGCGTGTTTGAGATGAACAATTATGAGGCCGGGACCAAATTTATCGCCCTGGCGCTGGTGAAAGCCACTGAAAATGGCACCTTCACCCTGGTGGGTGGCGGCGATTCCGTTGCAGCCATCAACAAATACAACCTGGCCGACAAGGTAAGCTATGTTTCAACCGGTGGCGGCGCCATGCTCGAATACATCGAAGGCAAACAACTACCGGGCATCAAAGCCATCATGGAGTAATGCGCATCATTCTCAGCCGGACCGACAGTATCGGGGATGTCGTACTGACCCTCCCGATGGCCGGTGCGCTGAAAAAATCCTTTCCCGGTTGTACCATCATTTTCCTTGGCCGGAATTATACCCGGCCTGTCATTGAAGCCTGCAGGCATGTGGATCAGTTCTGCAGCTGGGATGAGATATCCGGGCTTGGTGACCTGAAATCCAGGATCGGCTTCCTGCGCGACCTCCATGCCGACAGCATCATACATGTCTTTCCTGTGGAAGCGATCTGCAAACTGGCGAAGCAGGCTGGGATCCCGATACGCATCGCCACATCAGGGCGATTTTTTACCTGGATCACTTGCAACCGGCTGCTCCGCATTCCCAGGAAGAATTCCAGCCTTCACGAGGCCCAACTCAACCTGAAGATGCTGAAAGGGCTTGGGGTTAAGCAGGGATTTACCCTGGAAGAAATCGGGGGGATGTACGGGTTGGAAGGGAACAAGGGGACAAGGGGACAAGGGGACAAGGGGACAGGGGGACAAGGGGAGACATTCACCCTGATCCTGCATCCCAAATCCAGGGGCAGCGCCCGGGAATGGGGACTGGAGAATTATTCGAAACTGATCAGCCTGCTGCCTGCGGAACAATACAACCTCATCGTAACCGGCACCAAAGATGAAGGAGCGCTGATGCGCGATTTCCTCTCGGCCCACCGTGACCGTGTTGAGGATATGACCGGCAAACTGACACTGACCGAACTGATGGATCTGATCCGCTCTGCTGATGCGATGGTGGCTGCGAGTACCGGGCCATTGCACCTTGCTGCGGCCTTTGGTATCAGGGCAATCGGACTTTATGCCCCCATGCGCCCCCTCTTTCCGCAACGCTGGGCTCCGATCGGGAAAAAAGCGGCCTTCCTGGTCCTTGATAAAAACTGCAACGAATGCCGGAAAACAATGGATTGTGCCTGTATTAGAGGCATCACCCCCGAAGCGGTCATTGAAAAACTCACGCGGTAAAACGTCAATCCTCCAGTTCGAAGGATTCCCATGACGGAAACTTGACCGGGCCGCCAAAGGTCTTCATCAGTTTCGGAAAAACGCCTGCCACCCGCTGATACAGGTAAGACTCCTTTTTATCCTCCCGGGTGATCCATTTGCCCTTGGGATCGAGGCTGGTGGTGATGAAAAGCAGTATGCTGATCACAATGACCCCTTTGACGAGTCCGAGCACGGCCCCTCCCAAACGGTTGAAAATTCCCATCCCTACCACATCAACCACCTTTTCGGTCAGTTTTGCCAGGATGAGAATGCCAATGACCACCAGCAGGAATGTGACGATAAATGACAGGATGGGCAGCCATGCACGCGATGGATTCAGGTGTTCCATCAGCAGGGCATCCAGGTAATTTGAAAAATACACCGCGGCATAAATACCAAGGATCAGCGCGGCAATGCTGGCCAGGCTGATAATGATCCCCTTGCGGTAGACGCTGATGACAAACAGCGTTGCCAGGACCAGGATGATAATATCGATGTAATTCACCGCCATGGATTTATTGCTTTAGCCTGGATGTGAGTTCGGTCCCGAATACAAATTCGTTCAACTCCGGGTTGTTGGTATGCAGGATCGACTCCCTGTTGCCTTTCCACCATAGTTCACCCTTGTAGATGAAGGCCACGCTGTCGCCAATGCCCAGGACCGAGTTCATATCATGGGTATTTACAATCGTCGTGATATCATATTCCTGGGTGATCTCCTGTATCAGCCTGTCAATTACCCCCGATGTTTGCGGATCGAGTCCTGAATTGGGTTCATCGCAAAAAAGATATTGCGGTTTCATGGCGATAGCCCGCGCGATGGCTACCCGTTTGCGCATCCCTCCGCTGAGTTCGGATGGCATCAATTTGTTGACGTTTTCAAGGTTGACACGTTTCAGTACAAAATTGACCCTCTCTTTCTTTTCTTCCACTGACTGTGCGGTAAACATATTCAGGGGGAACATCACATTACCTTCCACATCCAGGGAATCAAACAGGGCTCCACCCTGGAACAGCATGCCGATCTCCTTGCGCAGGGTTTTCCGCTGCTGAAAGTTCATGGTGGTGAAATTGCGGTCATCATAGGCCACCACGCCGGAGTCAACTTCGAACAAGCCAACCAGGCACTTCATCAGCACCGTCTTACCCGATCCGCTCTGCCCGATGATAAGGTTGGTTTTCCCCTTGTCGAAGGAGCAGGAAACATCTTTCAGAACGTAATTTTCCCCAAAGGTCTTGTTGATATTCCTGGCCTCGATCATGTGAGCAGCAATTGGGTTAATACCAGGTTGAAAAGAATGATGATGACGCTGCTGAATACAACAGCTTTCGTGCTTGCCTGTCCCACTTCCAGGGCTCCTCCCTGCGTGATGTAACCGTAAAATCCGGAAATGGACGAGATGATGAAGGCAAAAAATACTGTCTTTGTAATCGCATAAAATATCGTGTACCCAAGAAAATCGATCCGGATACCCTGCACAAAATCATTTGTAGAGACGAGCCCTGTTGCCACCATGGCCAGCCAGCCACCCAGGATGCCCATCCACATGCTGAAAACGATCAGCACCTGGTTGATCAGCATGGATGCCACGATTTTAGGAAAAATCAGGTAATTGGCTGAGTTCACCCCCATGATCTCCAGGGCATCGATCTGCTCGGTGACCCGCATAGTGCCGAT
>CAZPWZ010000094.1:0-7900 GCA_964590675.1 uncultured Draconibacterium sp. | reverse complement strand
ACCTGTAATTTCTGATTATAATTGCTTTTGTCAACTGGTTGACATTTGCTTTATGGTTCAGTAATATTATATTTGCAAGAAATAATCAATCTAAATAAACGATTATGGAGCTTTCAAATATAAATTTTCTTGCGCTGATCGTGGCTGCTGTTGCCAGTTTCGCGCTTGGTGCCATCTGGTACAGCCCGGTTCTTTTCGGAAAAGCCTGGCAAAAAACCCTGGGATTTACTGACGAATATCTGGGAAAAAGCAACATGGCTTTGATCTTTGGATCAAGTTTCGTGCTGATCTTTTTAATGGATTTCGGATTGGCCATAATCCTGCAGGGACATGCCAGCCGCGATGTTACTGCTTTGTCCGGATTTATATACGGCTTGCTGATCGGCATTTTCTTTATCGCAACATCCTACGGGATCAACATGATCTATCAGCGTAAATCATTCCTGCTGTGGGCCATCGATTCGGGATACCAGGTACTGTACCTGGCAATGACCGGCGCGATCCTGGGCGCCTGGAGATAAAGTTCATATTCAGGAATGAACTTCTGCAGGATGTTCGGGCCTATTTTTTTTCCAGCAACTGTTTTATCCCCCGCATGACCTTGAGGGGCGTTTCGGTAATTACCATGTTGTAAACCCAATCGGGAACATGACCCCCGGGATCAACTGATCCTTCAAGTGTTGCATGAACCACTCCTTTGCCGTTGGGGATTAGCGTCCAGCTTTGCTTGTAGTGCTTGATCCTGATATAGGCTGGATTTTCAGGAATCACATTTAACAGCGGCACCGCACTTACAGTCCTTATCCCGGTCACCGGATCGGTGGAAATCGTAGCGTCCACGCACAGATCGCGGTCGGCAACCGGCCATGGTGAATCGTAAATCAGGTAATATTGCGCCTTCTTTTCCTTCTCATAATGCAGCACCCTGATTTCACGGAGATTCTTATCCCACCAATCCAAGTTCTTTACATTCCCGATCAGGTTGTAAACCTTTTCAGTAGGGGCATGAATGTCGGTAACGCCCTTAAAGGATTTTAACGAACTCCCCGCTACTTTCCGCGTGTATATCTTGATGCCATCCTTTTCCTTGATGAATTCCCATGGCTGGGCAATCAACATGGAGGAAATTACCATCATGAACATGATCATCAGACTAATAACATAATAATTGGGTCGCACTGTGTTTTGAATTTTTTTACAAAATAAAGCTATTCTGATCACATAGGTGTAATTCTCGGTGATTTTAACCGCTTTTCTCGCTGTTTTTAGCTGACATTGCTGAAGATTTTTCTGAAAAAAAATACACCACGTCATATTTTGGCGTAGTGTCGGATTAATTTTACATCCGAACACCGGCAAAACATTCAACCCATTGCTTTTTGTGATTATCAGCGCCGGTGCGAAATAAAAACACTACAAAAAACAGGATTATGATTTTACTGACAGTTTACAAGGAATCAGCAGGAAAAAAGGAAAAAAGGGAATTTGCCCAAATCCGGGAAGCGATTGAATTCGGCCAGCAATCAGGTTCGGATTATGAAATTTGGGATCCGGCAACGGGCAAGGTCATCGACTGGAATGAAATAAATGTCCGCGACGACGACGACTGGTATTACGACGAGAAAGAATATCTTTGGAAAAAATTCAAACCGGAAGAAGAGTCAGAGGATAATTTTCCGGCCGGAGATTTCTTCTATGAAATGATATATCAGAACCGAAACCTGCATTGCGCAGGATGTTAACAGGAACCGCCCTCGTATGGCCAAACAGGATTACTTATTCAGGTACCTCACCATCATCAAGAAGCTCCGTCGCAGTGGCGAGGCCACCTTCAAAGAGATCAATGCGTACCTCGAAAAGGAATCGGAATTCCTCGACAGGCCGTTTTCGGTCTCGAACCGAACTTTTATCCGCGACCTGAATGAGATCAGGAGCCTGTTCAAAATTGATATCCGGTACGATTTCGCCAAAGGGGTCTACTTCATCGCCGAGGATCAGCAAAGCGACCTGAACAATCGCATGCTTGAATCGATCGACACCATCAATTCGCTGCAAATGGTCAACGACCTCACCCGGTACATGTTTTTTGAAAAACGCAAAGCTTTCGGCACACATCACTTTTACGGGCTCCTGCATGCGATCAAAAACCGGATGGTCATTCACCTGGTTCACCAGAAATTTGACCATGACGAACCCAAAGAGCGGCCCGTTGAGCCCTATGCGCTGAAAGAATCGAAAGGCAGGTGGTACCTGCTTGCCAGGGACCGAAACGACCGCAGGATCAAGACCTTCGGCCTCGACCGGATCCTTGATTTCCAGACGACTCCCGGCCGGTTCGATTACCCTGCAGGCCTCGATGTAAACGAGATGTTCCGTTATTGCTTCGGTGTGATCAATCCCGATAATGAACCACCCGATGAGATCATCCTCTCATTTGCCCCGGAACAGGGAAAATATATCCATAGCTACCCGCTCCATGAAACGCAGGAAATTCTCCTTGATAACGATAATGAACTGCGGATACGGCTTACCCTTTTCATCACCCGCGACCTGGTAATGGAGATCCTTTCCTATGGCATGGCGGTCAGGGTCATTGCGCCTGAACGGCTGATCAGGGAGGTGCAAACCATATATTCCGGGGCTGCTGCCCAATACAAAAAGAGGGATCCGGAGGGTGGACATAAAAAAACCCTTGACTAATTTCTGAACTTTAGTCAAGGGTTTTTAGGAGGTGGGCCCACAAGGTCCATAGTATTTTTGTATTAAAATGATTTACAATTATTAAAAAAATGAGCTCATTCTGGGTGATCCCGGTCAAATATCCCAGCGGACCATTGGCCCTGATCTTTACTGGTAAAACAATCCCTGCATAGAGAACTTATGACCTTGTAATGGGTAAAAATGGTTCATTTAAATGGAAAGCTGAATTTTCTCTGGGCCTGTTTAGAAAAATGAAAAATCCGGTATCAGAGGAAAGTATACCGTTTTATTTTGTCAGACAATGGGTTTACATTCAGTTTGCCGGAATGGTCAGCACCGGTGAATTTTTCTGCATATTCATGTCTGTCAATGCCGAAAGCAGGATCAGGAATGAAAAAACCTGTTTTGTCTGGTAATCACTTTTATCAACATAAAACCAGTAGTCATTGTATTTAACCGAAAAGAATGCAGAAGCAGGTTCGTCTTTGCTGCTTTTGATCGTAAGGAGTGGTTTTGCCGGGGTCCCGTCCGGAGTGAGATATTCCACATACGGACTGACCTGATTCGAAATGATGTGTTCCTCTGGAACCTGAACGTAATTTCCCATTTCCGTGAGAATATCCAGCAAAGACCTTGGTTTTAAAACAATCGTACTGCTGTCGGGAGGTTTTGACCCGTATTTGATCCCATAAGTGCGGTTCTTGTAGCTAATGCCAAGCAAATGGGCTAACGCACGGGCTTCCTTCAGTGTTGAAGTGTCGGTGAGATTGGTTGGATTGAAGTTCAAGTCGAGATTCTGTTCCCCTGAAATGTTGACCGTCACCAGTTGCAAACCATGTATTTTTGCGAACAGGTTGGTCAGCCTGAAAAATTCCGGGGAGCCCTCTGTTTTCATTATATTTCCGGAAAAGCCATTTTTGATCCCGTTAATGGAATGGAGTGCGACCCGGAAGATCATATCGGCAGGGTACCCGGTGTAGATCAGGCCCATGACCGTGCTGATGCTGATGGGATTCATCATACTTGTCGCAAACTTCTGTCCGGACATAGGTGTATAGCTGACCGTTGGTTTGTCAGAAAAACTCGATTCTGATCCCAGGAATGGCATGAATCCCGATCCTGTGGATTCATAGCCCATTCCTGCATTCACCTGCCCCCTTATCTCGTAGGAATTGACGACATTGCCTATTTCCAGAAATACCGGGGCATCGGCATACCGTAACTTCACGATGTTCAGCAAAAGCTGGTTTTTCCAGGAATCGGAAATGGCATTAATGTAAGCCGACCTGTCCCTGACAATGTTCTTTGGTCCGACTGACCGACAGGAAGAGACCAGGAGAACTATCACGACAACAGGAAAAATAAAGTGGAAAAGCATGTTTTTCATCATACCATGTTTTAATGCGAAAACAAATGTAAAGAAATGCCTGGAATAATCAAACGTTCAGCATCATCCTGATGACCGACATATTCATCACGTTCATTACTTCTGTAAAAAAAGGATCAATCGGAAAATCTGTGGGGAAGATTAACTATAAATATTCAATAGCCTAAAAAGGAGGAAACTCACTTCACGTATACTCCTCTGAAAGCGGGGATCATTTGTTTCGCACCTATATACAAAACACCCTTAACAAATGATAATTAATCTGTTAAGGGCTCTTTGTTGGTGGGCCCACAAGGACTTGAACCTTGGACCAATAGATTATGAGTCTACTGCTCTAACCATCTGAGCTATGGGCCCGCTCGAATTACGAAATGCGATGATCCTATTTCGAATTGAGGGCTGCAAAAGTAGATAAATTTTACGATTTTTGCAAAACCATGTCAACTTATCAGATTTTCTCCCATGCAACTAAACCTTTCCAAAATCTCAAATCTTGGCTCCGAATTCGCAAACCGGGGAAAAGATGCCTTCGCCGGAGCCAATCCGGCACTGATTCGTAATATCATCTTCGATTTTGGCGGGGTGATCTGTTACATCGATGTACATCGGACCGAAAAGAAATTTTTTGACCTGGGATTGAAGAATTTTGATCCGGATTATGGCGTTTCGACTTCGAAAACACTTTTTGATGCCCTTGAAACAGGTGCCCTGTCTCCGCAGGAATTCAGGGATGAGATCAGGAAATATTTCAGAGATCCGCCATCCGACAGGCAAATTGATGATGCCTGGAACGCCATGCTTCTGGATATCCCCGAACCCCGGATCAGGCTGCTCGAAAAACTGCGCAAACACTTCAGGATTTTCCTTTTAAGCAATTCCAATGCGATTCATTACCAGCATTACCTTGCCAGTTTCCAGCATCAGTATGGCTATCCCGATTTTGAATCCCTGTTCGAAAAGGTGTATTTTTCCTACCGCATAGGTTGTAAAAAGCCTTCCACCGAAATTTTCAACCATGTGCTGCAGGATGCTGGTCTGAATCCGAACGAAACATTGTTCATCGACGATACCCTCATCCACGTGGAAGGGGCACGGAATGCGGGGATCCACGCACATCACCTGGAAATTCAAAAGGGCGGACAAATCATGGATATTTTTATGCCGGCATGATAGATAACTCATCCGCAATAGTTTAATAATAAAAAACTTGACAATTGCCTGAAAAAGCATTACCTTTGCCGCCCTTTTTAACCGGCTTAATAACATGAAATTATCCCAGTTTCGCTTCCATCTTCCTTCCGACCTGATTGCCAACCATCCCTCGAAACAGCGTGATGATGTGCCCATGTTGGTGCTTGACCGCAAAACCCAAACCATTGAGCATGGGCATTTCAAGGATATCCTGAACTACTTTGGCGACGGGGATGTTTTCATCATCAACAACACCAAAGTTTTCCCCGCCCGCCTTTATGGTGAGAAGGAGAAGACGGGTGCCAAGATCGAGGTGTTCCTCCTGCGTGAACTCAACCGGGAATCCCGCCTTTGGGATGTACTGGTTGACCCGGCCCGGAAAATCAGGATCGGCAACAAGCTCTATTTTGGCGATGATGATTCTTTGGTCGCAGAGGTAATTGATAATACCACCTCGCGGGGCCGCACCATCCGATTTTTATTTGACGGTCCATACGAAGAGTTTAAAAAAACGATCCAGCGGCTTGGCGAAACCCCGCTGCCCAAAATCCATAACCGCCAGGCAACTTCGGAAGACGAAGAGCGCTACCAAACCATTTTTGCCAAGCATGAAGGCGCCGTGGCTGCTCCCACAGCCGGCATGCACTTCAGCCGGGAGATCATGAAACGTCTTGAATTACAAGGTGTTTCATTTGCCGAGATCACCCTTCACCTTGGATTGGGCAACTTCCGCACCATCGATGTTGAAGATCTCACCAAGCATAAGATGGATTCGGAGGAGATGATCATCGAGCCTGAAGCTGCTGAGATCGTGAACCGTTCCATGGCCAGGAAAGGTCGCGTGGTCGCAGTGGGCACCACCACCATGAAAGCCATCGAATCATCGGTTACCATCGCAGGTAATCTGAAACCTTACCGCGGATGGACCAACAAGTTCATCTTTCCGCCTTACGAATTCAGCATTGCCAATGCCATGGTCACCAACCTGCATATGCCGCAATCGCCCATGATGATGATGGTGGCAGCCTTTGCCGGTTACGACCTGCTGATGAAAGCTTATGAAGTGGCCGTAGATAAGAAATATAAGTTCTTTACCTATGGAAATCCGATGCTCATCTTATAAGCCGGCACCTTCCTTTTGAAAAAATCGGCGATTATCGTGGCTGGCGGCATTGGATCCAGGATGAACGCCGGGGTCCCGAAACAGTTTCTTATCCTGGCCGGCAAGCCAATCCTCATGCATAGCATGGATGCTTTCAGCAATGCCTGCCCCGGGATTACCTTGGTGCTTGCATTGCCCCACGATCAGTTCCCCACCTGGAATGACCTTTGTAAAAAATTCTCTTTTGATGTTCCCCACCTTGTTTCAGCAGGTGGAGCTACCCGGTTTCATTCCGTTCAGCAGGCGCTTGCAAACCTGCCCTGCGAAGGACTCATCGCCATTCACGACGGCGTAAGGCCGCTGGTTTCCGAAACACTGATCCGAAGTGCATTTCAAACTGCCGAAGGACTGGGCAACTGCATTCCCGTACTTCCGCTCACAGAGTCACTCAGGAGGGTGGACGGGGATCACAGCGAGCCGGTCGACCGTACTGCATTCAGGCTGGTCCAAACCCCGCAGGTATTCCTTGCATCAACCATTAAAAAAGCTTACGGGCAGCCATACCAGGATTGCTTTACCGACGACGCAACAGTGGCAGAAAGCATCGGTGAAACCATCCATTTGATCCACGGGGACCCTGTTAACCTTAAGATCACCCATCCTTACGACCTGGCGCTGGCTGAATTTCTCCTTTCAAAATCACATCCCTAGCGCACCCCTGTTCTTCCTTTCCAGCGGTAGGGCAGGATCAATCCAGCCATTCCAGCCAGGGGGACATACAGCAGTTGAAAAATCTGCGCAACGAAATAATATCCATTCAATTCCTGCTTCCTGAAAAATCGCATCATGATCCCGACCATCGGATATTCCAGAACAATTTTGATGATCCATAAGACCAGCGACAGCATTAAAATCCGGGAATTCCATATACCCAGGATGAATCCGGACAGCAGCAGCAGATGCAGCAGGTAGGTTATGAGACCGGTGGTAATAACAACAGGATCACGGTAACCGCGGCTTTTGGATACCCAACGCATGCGCTGGCTAATAAACCCATTCAATGTCGGTTCCGGTTCTGTCGCCACAATCGCCCGGGGGTCGAAAATAAAGGAGATCGCCATAGGACCATACTGTTTGCGGATTGAACTCATCATAAACTGGTCGTCGCCCGAACTGAACCGCCGGCTGCCGATGAATCCCCCGGTTGAATTGAATGCGGTTCGGCGGTATGCCAGGTTTGCCCCGTTGCACATGACAGGATATCCCAAACCGGCCGAACCCGCCGTGGTGCCCATCAGTCCGAGGAATTCCAGCGACTGTATTTTTTGCAACAGGTTTCTTTCATTACTGAACACAACCGGTCCGAGCACCATTTGATGCATCCCGTCCATAAAGGCTGCTGTCATGGAGGTGATCCAGTCCCGGCCATGAAAGGTATCCCCGTCGGTTAAAAGAAGGATCTCCCCTTTCGCCAGTTTAACAGCCCTTTCAATGGCCCGCTTTTTACCTGTTTCGTGCCA
>CAZPWZ010000093.1:0-8022 GCA_964590675.1 uncultured Draconibacterium sp. | reverse complement strand
AAAGGCGCGCTATGTCCACCTGATTTTAAATAATAACCATGTATAAACGACGGACTATGAATAAACTGGTCGTTCCCTTCCTTTTGTTTTATTTCGCCGGATTCAACCTGGTGGCACAATCATCCTATGAAACTGAGCAAGGCTTTCCGTTCATAAAAAACTTCACATCAAGCGATTACAAGGCACATGCGCAAAATTTCGCTACAGTCCGTGATCGTGACGGCATTATGTATTTCGGAAATTTTGCCGGTATACTGCAGTATGATGGCGAGTTCTGGAGATTGATCCCTACCGAAAAAACCACCAAGGTATCAGCGCTTGGGGTCGACAGCATGGGGACTGTCTATGTGGGTGCGCTCGGTGAGATCGGTATGCTCGGACAAATGGAAAAGGGAGAACGGTTTTTTAAAAGCCTGATACCGGAAAGCGGGCCTGCGATCCCTGCATTCCAGGATGTCCTTCAGATTTTTTCAACTTCCGAAGGTGTCTATTTCATAACCAAAAAGCTCATATTCAGATGGCGCAACGGTCAACTTGAGCATTGGATCCCTGCACATGAGGTTATTGCAGGGTTCAATGTCCGGGATTTAATATATATGCAGGTGAAAGAAAAAGGGCTGATGATTTTCAGGAACGGGAACCTGATTCCGGTTACAAACGGCAATCTTGTCTCGGGTGCCATCGAAATCAAAGCCATGCTGCCGTATCCCGACAACCAGGTGCTTATTGCAACCGGGACACAGGGATTGTATCTGCTTGATGCCAATGGAGTCAGGGATTATATAACGGCCACCGATGATCTGTTCATGAAAAACCTGATCACCTGCGGTGTGGCGCTGGCCGATGGCTCCTTCGCCATTGGAACCTCACGCAAGGGGGTTTTTATCATTTATCCCGATGGCCGGGTTAAACAACTTATTGATAAAAAGGCCGCCCTGCGGAATGAATATGTACAGTCCTTGTATGCTGATGACAACAACATCCTTTGGGCAGCACTGAACAACGGAATTGCCATGATTGCCATCCCCTCCCCTTTGACCTTCTTTGATGAAAAGTCAGGATTAAACGGGGCTGTAAACCATATCATCCGTCATGATGGCCAACTGTTTGTTTCAACATACCAGGGTCTTTTTTATTATGATGAACAATCATTCGGTTTTATTGCAGTTCCGGAAATCATAACGGCTTGCTGGTGCCTGGTCCCATTCGGCAATGATTTACTCGCCGCCACCTCACAGGGTGTTTTTCTGGTGTCGAAACGACATGCAAGGATGATCAGGGAAGGATTTGCCATATCACTGGTAAGCTCAATTTCAGACCCGGCATCATTTTATATCGGCGAAATGGGTGGATTCTTCATCATGCAAAACAGGCACGGACAGTGGACATCACGCAAACTGGCAGGTCCCGGCGATGAAATCAATGACCTCATCCAGGATGCCGCCGGTAATATCTGGGGTTCAACCCTTACCAAAGGGGTTTTCAGGTATTCTCCGGAAACAGATACACTTGAATTTTTTGATGAATCATCGGGATTGGCAGAGACAGTCGGAAGCACTATAAACGTTATCGGGGGAAGTATGAGTGTAGCGACCCGCCAGGGGGTTTACCATTATGATGAAGCCGGTCACTCCTTTAAACTGATCAACCTGGCTGAATCGGATTCAACCGATGAAAATCAATGGTTTTCAATCATTACAGAGAACCAGGAAGGCGACCTTTGGGTGAATTCAGGGGATGAAAGCAACCTGATGCTGCTGAAGAAAAACGGAACATCCTATGAACCCTTCACAACACCGTTCCTCCCCATTTCAGAATCCATAATTTGGGCGATCTACCCTGAATCGAATGGTGTAACGTGGTTCGGGGGTCCCGAGGGACTTATCAGGTACAACCCGGCTGTCCTCAATTTCAAGCCGGATCCCTATCCCACGCTGATCAGGCAAATCCTTACGAACAACGATTCGGTCGTTTTTTCAGGTAACATCAGTGATGGAAAGGAATCGTCACCCGGTGAATTAACCATATTCAAATACCAGGATAACTCGTTGCGGTTTGAATTTTCGGCACCATTTTATGCACCCAAAGGCGAAAACAAATACCAGTACCTGTTGGAAGGATTTGATGAAACCTGGTCCGACTGGAGCACCCAGACACATAAGGAATACACCAACCTGCCCAAGGGCAATTATACGTTCCGTGTTAAGGCGCTGAACGTTTACGGTAAGATTGCCAGGGAAGCAACCTTTAGTTTCAGGATCCTTTCACCCTGGTATACCACGATATGGGCCTACATCACCTACCTGCTGCTTTTAACAGGGCTCATCTACCTTATTGTGATCGTCCGGAACCAGCAGTTGCTCAAGGAAAAACACATTCTCGAACAACGGATTGCAGATCGCACGGCGGAGGTGGTTCACCAGAAGGAAGAGATCGAAAAACAATCAGATGAACTCGCAAGTAAAAATGATGAACTTGAAAAGATAAATACCACGGTTAAATCGATCAATTCTGAGATTAATTTTCAAAATCTCCTCCAGACTTTGCTTGAAAAAATCAAGGTTCTCAAGTCCGTTGAAAAATCCACAGCCCTGGTTTATGATAAGTCCAGCAACACCTTCAAATTCAAAGCAAGTTCGGGATGGGAATTACGGCAGCTCGAAGAATTCAAACTGAGCCTGAATGAAGCCGAGAAACGCTATCTGGCTAATTCAGAAGAGGTTTATGAAGATATTTTCCTGAAATCAAATTTCTCAGGATGGGAGAACCTGGTGAGTCCGCAGGAACAGAATATCCCCAAAACAATGCTTGTTCTTGTGATCAGGGTCGAAAACAAGGTCGAAGCCTTCCTGATTCTTCAGAACATGAACCGGGAACATGCCTTTGAAGCCAAGGACCTGAGTTTTATCCGCAATTCAAAGGAACATATTATCTCTGCTTTCATCCGGACCCGGATACTCGAAGATTTGCAAAACACCTTGCAAAACCTGAAGGATACGCAGGATCAGCTTGTACAGTCGGAGAAACTGGCTTCGCTGGGCGCATTGATTGCAGGGATTGCACATGAGATTCAAAATCCGCTGAATTTTGTCAACAATTTCTCATCGCTTTCCGGCGACCTGGCCGAGGAACTCACCGATTTCCTGAAAGAGATCAAGGAGATCATTGATCCCGATAAATACGCTGATATAGAAGAGGTTATAGGGATGCTCAAAGGAAATGTGAAAAAGATCAATGAACATGGCAAGCGTGCTGAGACAATTGTAAAAGGCATGCTTCAGCATTCAAGGGGCAGGACGGGTGAATATGAACAGGTTGAGATCAACAACCTTGTTCAGGAATATGTCAACCTGGCCTACCACGGCATGCGGGCAAAAGACAAGAATTTCAATACGGCCATTAAAACAGAACTGGATCCTGCGGTTGGAAAAGCAAGTATTATTCCCCAGGATCTGAGCCGTGTCATCCTGAATATTGTCAATAATTCATGCTATGCCCTGGATGAGAAAATAAAAAAATCACTCCCGGGATTCAGCCCCGAGGTGCTTGTCACCACGAAAAAAATCAACAATAAAATCGAGATCAGGATCCGGGATAATGGGACTGGGATCCCAGATCATGTACGCGAAAAAATCTTCAACCCGTTCTTCACGACCAAACCTACCGGGCAAGGAACCGGCCTGGGTCTTTCCATGAGCTATGACATTGTGACACAAATTCATAAGGGCAAATTAGAGGTTAAATCAAAGGAGGGAGAATTCACGGAGTTTATTATTACCATTCCTGAAAAACAATCCTGATTAAGTAAAACCAATACCTGATGCGAAACCTTTTTTGCTTGTTCATTACTTGTTTTCTCACAATTTCATCGGTCACCGGTCAAACTGTTTTTAAGATAAACCAGTACAACATATACTCCAATAACGAACTGATGCCGGTAATCACATTATTCACCAACCATCAGTTTAGCAATAAGATCAGTGTAACCGGCTATTTTTATGTAAATGCCTATCCCAAAGGCAGCTGGGGTGAAGGATTGGCGGGAATAACCTATACTCCTGTAAGAGGCATATCCCTGGGTTTCCTCGCCGGGTTTCAATCGAATGAAACGGAGCTCTGGCGGATTTCACCCATTGTTATGCTCAGCAAAGACCGGTTTTCTTTTTTTGGCGCGTTTGAATTCGGCGGGAAACGATACAGATGGGACGCCATGGGTTTTTATTCGGTGAAATCATTTAAATTCGGGGCGGAATTCATCAGGTATTACCAGATGTATGCCACTGGTCCGCGGATAGAATTCACTTTTCTTAAAAAGCAACCCATAACCATTTTTTACACAGGCTTATGGAATTTTACACAGGAAAGTTTTGACTCCATGTTCGGAATTTTTTCGACCTTTGGGGCCTTTAACAAGGTTTCCACCTTAGATGATTAAATGCCTCCGTGCTACCCTGACAGGGGGCAAAGGCGGTGAAAAAACAGAGAAAGATATGAAAGCACTGGTTTTTAACGGTTCCCTTCAGGTCATGGAAATTCCCAGGCCGAGGCCTGTGAACAATGAAGTCCTCATCAGGATCCTTTATTCATCCATATGCAATACCGACCTGGAGATCATCAAGGGGTATATGGGATTTAAAGGGGTTCTCGGGCATGAATTTGTTGGAGAGGTGGTGACCAGGTCGAGCAGTTATTACGGGAAAAAAGTCGTGGGTGAGATCAATTGCTCATGCGGGGAGTGTTATTTATGCAATACAGGGCGGATGAGCCATTGCCCTTACCGGTCGGTACTTGGAATCCAGGATCATGATGGTGTTTTTGCAGATTACATTGTGCTTCCCGAAAGAAATTTACACGAGATTCCCGACACCCTCTCCCTGGAATCGGCTGTATTTACCGAACCGCTGGCCGCAGCTATCGAAATATTTGAGCAAATCCAGATCAGACCTTCACACAATGTTTTCATCTTCGGAGCCGGTAAACTGGGATTGCTGATTTCACAGGTTTTCCGTTTGAATGGATGTGATACGATTACCTTCGATATCTCAGAGGCAAAGGTGAAAAAAGCCAGGTCAATGGGAATAAACGCTGTTCTGGTCTCCACACTCACTGACCTTGATAAGGCAGAGGTGTGTGTCGACTGCACCGGGAATCCGGCTGGGATCAACGTGGCCCTGTCGCATCTTTATCCAAGGGGCAAACTGGTGCTTAAAACTACAGTGGCAACCTCTGAAAAGATCGACCTGAGCCAGATTGTAGTAAATGAATTCGAGATCATCGGTTCACGTTGCGGATTGTTTGATCCGGCGCTGAGCCTGCTAAGCCAGGGACTGGTTGATCCCCAGCCGATGGTATCTAAAATTTTTGATTTTAAGGATATCCTTAAGGCCTTTGAACACGCTGCAAAACCAAACACCCTGAAAGTGCTTATCCGGCATTAAAGAATGCAAATCAACCTTCTTGTGTTGTTTTTAACAATTGAGATGTTTATTTCAAAAAAAGTTACCTGATTACAAAAAAATCACTTAATTTCGCATAGTATACTCCGCAATTGAGTCTGATTTAATTTGCATGCTCAAACAGCCGAAGTACACTTAAAAGAAATTGGGACAAACATTTCTATCAAATTTACGAACAAATCTTCAGACACATTTATGAAAGCATTAACGAAAATCCAATCCGGCGCTGCACTGGTTATTCTCGTCCTTGTCATCGCCCTGTCAAGTTGTAATAATCCTGCCGCGCAGGATGAGCAGGCCAATGCTGCTGCTGCCGATACCATTAACAAGGAGGTGACCTTAAGTCCGGAATCACAAGGTCTTTTATATTCTTTCCCCACTCCTTTCGAGGTAACTGCGATGCTGGAAAAGGCAAAAGCCGGTTTTATTTTCGATATAACCAATCCTCCGGCTAACGCAGGAAAATATACCACCGAAATGAGCAAGGCGCTCAACCTTGGTGTTTACAGTGCCGACCTGAGTTATTCAGCCACCTACAACCGCACCGATGAAACGAACAAATTCCTTACCTGCACCAATAAACTTGCAGATGAATTAGGGATTGCCGGTGTGTATGATCAAACACTGATCGAAAAAATAAAAAAGTACAACAACAACAAGGACTCACTGGTTGGACTGATCAACAAAGTTTTCAGTCAAACCAACGAATTCCTGTCCAAAAACAACCGAAACCAGATTGCCGTGCTGATTGCAGCCGGTGGATTTGCCGAAGGACTCTACCTGGCTGCCACCCTGGGTGAAGTTGCAAAGGACAATACCAAGATCATGGCTGTCATCGCAAGCCAGAAGGATAACCACATGAAGTTGCTGACTATCCTTGAAGCATACAATGCGGATCAGAATATGAAACCCGTTGCAGATGCCATCGCAAAATTAAAACCGATCTGGGGCAACTATGATATTGAATCCGGGAAAAAAATACCGATGCAGAAAGTGGCTGAAATAGCCGATCTTACAGAAAGCGTTCGTTTGTCGTTTGTGAATTAAAACCAATTCCAATCCGCAAAAAGAGGCTTTCCTGCCCGTACCAACAAAAAACCGCCTTTCAAGAAGGGCGGTTTTTTTATTTTGTGCATCTGTCAATCGCAAATATTACGTAAGTTTGATTTGAAAAACTCCCGTTACCATGTCTGAACCTATTCTCATGGCGTTGGTGCAACTTTTTGCCATCATTGCAGCTTCCGTTAAAAAAAATGCATCCGAAAACTCCCGTAAAATACTCGAGTCCTATCTCAGACAACATCTTAATGCCCAAGAACTTTCAGAGTATTTGATGCTGTTTGATGAGTTGCTGTCGTTCCATCAGCCGGATGAAGGGGATATCAGGGGCTCTGAAGTCCTTGAAAAAACACAGGCTATCTGTCAAAAGATAAAAAAGCAGCTCGCCGCCCAGGATCGTCAGATCGTTTTCATCAAATTCCTGGAATTTCTGAATGAACTGGCCCGTGATAATGATGAAAAGCTAAACCCCGAAGATGAGAAATTAATCGGCTACCTGAAGATCTTTAAAGCATCTTTTAATTCCCCTGACCAGGAATTCAATGATGCCGTTGCATTTATCGTCGATCCGCTTGGCCCGGGCATCCATTCCGAACACCTGCTTATTATCAGTGACACTAAAACCCCAATTCCTGCCGGAAAAAAACATTTGCACCGGGAACATCTCGACGGCATGGTGCTCATCCTGTTTGTCCCTTCCATCAGGACCATGATCTGCAGGTACCTTGGCAACGACGAATTGTTCCTCAACGGCCATATCGTGCAACCTTACAGGTCGTTCGTCTTTTCAAACGGAACGATCCTGAAAAATCTGAAAATTGCCCCCGTTTATTATACCGATGTAGCTTCAAGGTTCCTGCAGGAATCTGAAAAAGTAAACATAGAATTCACCGCCAAAGAGGCAGAGTACAGGTTCAGGAACAGTACCAACGGCATTCATACCTTCAGTTTTACTGCATCATCAGGCGAACTGATCGGAGTGATGGGCGGCAGTGGTGTCGGGAAATCGACCCTGCTGAATATTCTCAACGGAAACCTGAAATTAAACAGCGGCCAGATCCTCATCAATGGATATGACCTGGAAAAAGATAAGGACAAGCTGCAGGGAATGATCGGGTTTGTCCCCCAGGATGACCTGCTGATCGAAGAACTCACGGTTTTTCAAAATCTCTATTATAACGCCAAGCTGTGCTTCCGTGATTTCCCGGAAAAAAAGATCATCCGGGCGGTAATGCGCGTTTTAATGGATATCGACCTGATCGGAACGCGGAACCTTACCGTGGGGGACCCGATCAACAAGTTCATCAGCGGGGGCCAGCGAAAAAGGCTGAACATCGCACTGGAACTCATTCGCGAACCTTCTGTCCTCTTTGCCGACGAGCCTACCAGCGGACTATCATCCATGGATTCGGAAATGGTCATGCTGCTGCTGAAGGAGCAAACACTGAAAGGGCGGCTGGTGATTGTGAATATCCATCAGCCCTCATCCGATATTTTTAAAATGTTC
>CAZPWZ010000092.1:0-8031 GCA_964590675.1 uncultured Draconibacterium sp. | reverse complement strand
CCCCAGCCCGTTGTCGGTTATTTCGAAGTTGATGGAATCGTCGTTGGGATTTTTGGTCTTGATGATGATCTCTCCGTTCTCCTGGGCCGCTTCCGATGCATTCACAAGCATGGCAACGCAAGCCTGTTTGATCTGGTTCGGACTGCAATAGATCAGATCGGAGGTGGCCGAAAAATCGGACAGGAAGTGTATGTTGGCAATTTTAAATGGATGGGTCATTAATTCATAGGTCTCCTGCAGTATTTCGTGCAGGTGCTTCGGTTCAAAATCATCCTGGTCCTTTCTTGAGAAATCCAGCAATCCTTTCACGATATCTCCGCATCGTTTCGTCTCATTCTCGATCAGCTTCAGGTGTTTGAGCACCGAATCCTTTTTGGAAGCGAACAATTCGGGATTGCTCAGCTGCTTATGCAGCAATTTTGTATAGATCAGGATCCCTGAAAGGGGATTGTTGATTTCATGAGCGACCGATGAAGATAATTTTCCGAGTGATGCAAGGCGCTCAACATGCATCAGTTCATTCTGGGCAGCTCCAAGTTCTTCAGACTTTTTCTGAACTTTATACTCAAGCTGCTGGGACCAGTTTTCCAGCTCATCATTGGCCACCTGAAGGTTGTCGAGCATGTTGTTGAATGCCTGCGAAACCATCCTCATGTCATCCAGCTGGTTAGGCGTTATTTCAACCCTTGTGCTTTTATCGCCGTTCGCCACGGCGATGCTGACCTTAACCAGTGCGTTCAATGGATCTTTGATTTTTCTCCTGGTAAAAAAGATAAGGAAAGAGGCAAGTAACAAGGTCGTAAAGATGGCCATGAGGAAAAACTCTGTCGTTGACTTTGACACAGCGGCATCCAGTTCCTTCAATGGAATTTTTATAATAAGGGAACCCAGCACCGTGTCTGTTGCCTTGTGCGCGTGACAGGAACTGAGATAACAGGATTTTTCGTTCAGAATCGGGGACCTGATCATCAGGTGCCTGCTGCTGTTATCTTTCAGGTTCATCTCACAATCGCTATCGATGTTGATGATTTTGTAAGCCTTCTCCTGCCCGGGAAACATCGATTTGATGTTGGCATGGCAACTGATGCAGTTCGGGTCGCTGTGGCTGTTATTCGTATCCGATGAAATACTTGAGTAAACGAGCCTGTCCTCGCTGTCGTACATGTTTACGTCATCGATGCCGGGGAGAGTATTGATAATATCCAGGGTGTATTGCAGGGAGCCTTTGTCATTTTCCAGCATGGAATGATAAAGGGCGCCCTTGACGATGGAACCGATATTTGTTCCGCTCTGGCGAATGACCGTATTCAGGTATTGTTCATTGACCGACCTGAAAATGATGCTGAAGGATACAAAAAGAAAGACAGATAATAGCGTGATGATCAAAACTACCCGGCCGTAGATCGATGACCGGAATTTAACATACTTTTTAAAAATGTTACGCCCTGTATTGTTTTTGTGTTTGTTAAAGAATAACATGTCATCAGCTTGTTAGTAGTATCGATTATGTTTTAATAGCCAGGAGGTTATATTTAAATGCCAAAATACAAAAAAAACTGGCGCCCTGACGCCAGTTTTAAAATATTCTTTTGATTTTTCCTGACCAGGGACCAGGCAGCCAGTTTTTTCAAATACCCCCACTCATGCGGCAGTTGTTGGCAACCGGTAGAGGTTAAGGAATTCTTTCTGGAAATCCTTCCATATTTCATCAGGCAGGGTTGATAAGGAATGATCACACAGCTCACCTCCATCCTGCAGGATAACCATTGAAGCATCAGGGGAATGGCTCTTCATGGTGTTGGCCAGGAAGTCCTTAAACCTTACCAGCTCTTTTTCAGACCAGTTGGTCGCCTCTTCGGCAAAATAGCAGGACTTCGCATCCGTGATCCAGTTGGTTGGTTTGATTTTGTAAATCCACCCCTTGCCATAAGGATCCTCATTCAGCATCCCGGGTTTTTCTTCCAGAATTGAATTCCTGTCGATAATTTCTCCCGACACAGGGGAGTATATCCGCAGTAGTTTTCCGTCGTGGTCAATCTCCGTAAGTAAATCTCCCTTGCTGATTATTTCGCCGGTATTTCGCAATTGGCTGAATTTCACCTCTCCGGTAATATGTAACAGCAGGTCATCCAGCCCCACCTTGGCAGCGCCCGATTTCTCCATGTACATCCATGTATGGTTGCGGCTGTAAAACAATCCCTGGGGAATGCGCAGGATATTCGCCGATAAAACACCCAACGCCTTCTGAATTTCCTTTGTGATTTTGACCTGTTTGTTCAAAACAACCCAGAAGGGAATCAGCAATGCCAGGAAGGCAATGATGATCAGGTACTCCAGTCCCTTGGTTGCAAAAATGTCATGATAGCTAAATCCGTCCATTGTATTTGATTTTATGAGACTTTTTCAAAAACATATTACATAACTGCGTGCCGATATTACTCATCTCGGGGTCTTGGCGGTTATTGCAGGTAATATGTCATTTGATCCTGCCTCCGGTTAAATTTATTTTATGCAATCACCATCAAAAGTGTTTGCCGGTTTGTTTAATGGGTGTCACCCACCCATGATGGGGAATCCCGTAATACAGGCATACGGTTGATGACCCACCTGAAAATCCATATTTCCGTAAATATCACTGCCAGGGTAACCACCACCTCCATCCACGATGGTACATAGCGGATAGCCATATCCCATTTGAACCCGATCACCGAAACGTTTAACCGGTTCAGAATAACCCCGAGCATGGTTACAATAGCTGCAACTTTCACGAGGGTGATGTTATGGGTCCGGTAGCTGAAAAAGAACAATATCATCGGTAAAAGCACAAATCCCAGCATTTCAAGGAGCCACCAGTATCCCATCGGCGTATTCAGCAGCGTCCAGTTTTGCTGGTGAATGAAAACAAGCAGTTGCAGGAAAAAGTAGGCAAACATCGCGCCGGTGCATATTTTTGCCAGTCCAAGGATGATTCCGTGCTGCGCCTTTTGGTTTTTTTCACTGATCTGTTTGAAAAATACTTTATGACTGATGGATCCTTCGAAAATCACCATGGAAAGGCCGGCAAAGATGCTGGAAACAAAAAACATGATCGGGATGAATTCCGAGTACCAGAGCGGATGAATTTTATCCTTTGCCATGAGGAAAAGCGCCCCTAATCCGGATTGGTGCAGCGTCGACAGGGTGATGCCGAAAATAACCGCGGCGATGGTCATCCCCGAAAGGATTTTTCTGGCTCTCCTGGCTCCGAGCCATTCAGCCACTGCCGGCGAAAATTCAATCAGTTCTGCGATCATGTAAAGCAGGAAATGCCATGCCACCAGGAACAGGACCGAACTGGTTCCGAAACTGTTGCCGATGATCGGGTTGATTACGTTCCAGGGTCTTCCAAGGTCGAGCAGCAGGGCACCGGCATAAAATACATAGGCAAGGAATCCGTTCAGCACGGTGACCCTGACGATTGAATGATATTTCCGCATATTCAGGATGTACACCATGAAGGTGAGCACATAGGCGCCTCCGGCAAATGCGACGCCGGTGACGACATCAAAGCCGATCCAGAGACCCCATGGAATATCCTGGGTCAAGTTGGTGATGGAGCCGATCCCCTTCCAGAAGCGGATAACGATGAGGATCAGTCCTAAAATCATTATCGGGATGGAGATAATGTTAAAAGGGGTAAGGAGTTTTCCTTTGGGTTTGAATTCACTTACCAGGAACTTCCAGATGGATTTTCCATCATTGTCCAGTGCAATATGTACATTGTTACTCATCGTCTTTCTCCTCGTTTAGGTGGTTATTTTTAGTGGACTGATGCATTCCAAGCAAGAAGGCGGGAAACAGCACAAAGATGGATGGAACAGCATACAGGAATCCTTTGGTTAAAGCAGGATAGGAGGATTTTTGCAATGTCGTCTTCATTCCCAGTTCTTCAAAAGGAACCGGTGAGAGATACATCCACCCCGTTCCGCCGGCTTCATGTTCACCATAAATCTGATCGACGTACAGGCCTGGATTTTCAGCAATCCGACGGTGGGCCTCTTTGATCAGATCCCTGCGTTTGCCATACAACAGGGCTTCATTGGGGCAGTTGTAGGCGCAGGCCGGGGGCTCGCCTGCCCTGAGGCGTTCGAAACACATATCGCATTTCTGAATTTTCGGGTTGGCGCTGTGATATTCAAATTTTGGACTGTCGAACGGACATGAAACCATGCAATACCTGCATCCCATGCATTTATCGCCATCCCAGGTAACCGGTCCCATTTTCGTTTTATGCATGGCCTGGGTGAGGCATGCCGCCCCGCATGCAGGTTCATTGCAGTGCATGCATTGCCGTTTGATGTACGCCGTTCCTTTCGAGGTCTGAAAGGTATTGATGACCGTGTTGCAGGTTTCGCTCGTTGTGCGGATCGGGGGAAGGTCCTTTGATGGCGGCGGTTCCGGCAATCCGTGGGCATCGGCACAATCGTATTCACAACCGCGGCATCCTTTGCACCGGGTAGCATCATGCAGCACTCCGTAAAATTCCACTCCGGAATCATCGGTTGGTGAGGCAACTGCATTTTTTCCTACAGCAAGTGTCATTCCCGTGACGCCCAGCACTTTAAAAAAATTTCTTCGATTAAGTCCCATCTTTTATGGTTTTTATTTGGTTAATGGTCTTTGCCGGATACATAACCCAATGAAAGGGTATTTTCCATGGCATTCAGGTCGGGGCATTCTTGATCGAGGTGAATCGAAATTACAATTTGGTGTTATCTATGAAGTTTGTCTGAAAATCTTCCCATACTTCTGGACCGAATTCGGCCAGGACACTATCCTTCAGGGCGCCACCATCCTGCAGTACTACATGGGCATACTCAGGGGTGTTGACTTTCAGCGCCGATGCAATAAAATCCTTCAGCCGCGAGAATTCATCCTTTAACCAGGTCTTGTATTGTTCAGCCATGGATAAAAACTGGATTTCCCTGATCCAGTTGCTTGGTTCGATCATATATACCCAGCCATCAGAATATGGGGAGGCATTGACGGTGGCCGAATTGGTCATCAGGGTCTTGTTTGATGAAATTATCGTCCCTGATACCGGGGAATAGACTGTTAAATGTTTACCATTCTGTATGATCGTTAGTAATGGTTCACCTTTTTTTACCTTGACTCCGGCAGGCTTCATGCCTATGCGCGACAGGGGGCCGGTTACATGTTGCAGGAAATCGTCTATTCCTACTTTGACGGAGCCGTCCTTTTCCATGAAAGCCCAGGTGTGGGTTTTATCAAAGTAAATTCCTTTGGGAACATCCAGGGAATCTTCGCTGAAAATATTCAGGAAGGTGGAAGGGGCGGTGGTAATAGCGGCTTTTTTTGCCCGGTTGTTCCGGATCACCAGATCAATGATCAATCCTGCTACTGCAAGTACAATGACGACAAGGAATGCCACCTTAAGAAACAAATTGCCGCTTTTCTCGGGAGTAGCAACATAAATTGTCTGATCGGTTATCTTATTCAATTGTGTTTGTCTTTCGCTGCCAACGAGATCACTGTACCCGCTGGTGCTTAAGAAACTTTGTCCTTCGGTGACAACCCATCTGAGGAATGCTAATTCCGTTTCATTGTCAGGTTTCAACGAAGAAACCGAATAGATGCCCCCGGTAAGGGCTTTCGGGTATTTGCCAATCCATACTCCCCTTGAAAAATCCTGCAGATTACTGTAAATGTCCTCCATGTAATCAATCTTGCCGTTGTTATTTTTATCAATGGGCACGAGCTTGATGTTGCCTGTGAAATTTTGATGGTCCTGATCGATTATGTCGTTCAGTTTGCAAAAACCAAGGGCATTTGGATCATTGCTGATGGCTGAAATAACCTCTTTTCCGTTGACCGATTTTATGCCATCTGATTGATCCCGGGTAATTTTGAGAAAATCCTGCAATCCTGATCTCACCGTTGCATCGGATGAAGCATAAATGTGAACAGGTATATCCTGCCCGTTCCCAAGAAGTTTTCCCCAACTGCGATTTTCAGGATTTTCAAGAATCGTTGCCAAACTTTCAGGAGTGATGCCCTTCCTGTATATTTCACCCAGGGAGGGATTTTTCTCATTCATAATGGCAACGATAACATCACGGCCAACAACCATGCTCCAGATTGATTGATTACCAAGGGCTTCATAAGTATGGTCATTGATTATTCCTATACCCGCGCTGGTGGTCAGAAGTGCGCCAATTTCCGCATCTTCAGATTTAATCACATTGATTTTCAGATTTGGATTTGCACTGCAGTATGCATTTGCCCACTTCAGTGTCAGATTGTATAAATCCGGAGAAGTTGCCACGTTTATTGAGCCCTGCGGTGATGGATTGTTGCCGGTTACGGCTTCCTTACTGCTTGCAAAACTGTAACTTAACAGTAGTAATCCGATAAGTAAAAATGTCCTGGTTTTCATGATTTTTTTCCTTTCATTTTATTGACGATAAGGAGTACGCAACAATGATGCCAAACGGAAAAATATGATTTATAGCGCTCTAAATCAATTAGATAACAAAGAGTGTGTGTAGAAAATATACAAAGTGAAGTGTTTAAAAAATCAACACTACCTTGAAGCAATAGAGGTAAAGCGTTACTATTTAAAGACTTGACTGCGGTGTAAGGAAAATATACACATGTTGAAAAAATCAACAATACATCAATTTCTGACTATTTTCAGAATTGGGATTACCAGTTTTTATTGGCATCTTCAATGACCATGGATGCCACCTCTTTTCCAAGGTAGCGGTCAATCATGAAATGAACCACATACAGGACCGGTGTAAGTAAAACGGCGAAAAATATCTTGTAGACATATTGCATGAACCCAACCTGGAATACCTGCATCAGATTCCAGTTCCCCAGGAGGTAAAAGGCAATGAACATGATCACAAAACTATCGATGAGCTGCGAGATGATGGTGGATCCTGTGGCACGGAGCCAGAGATGTTTATGCCCGGTAAATTTTCGAAACCAGTGAAATGCATGCACATCGATCAGCTGGCTCACAAGGAAAGCCACAACGGAGCCAATGATGATTCCAAGTCCCTGGGTAAAGATCGTGCTGTAAGCATAGTTGATATCAAAGGGATTGCCTTTTGCATCGGTCCCGTTAACCTGCAGCCAGAAATCAGCCGGGGGCAGTTTTGTCCAGGAAAGTACCACGATAAAGAGGTAGGTTATGATACCGGCTGTGATGAAGCTTATCCTCCTTACTCCCTGCCTGCCAAAATACTCGTTCATGAGGTCAGAAATAATGAAGACAAAAGGCCAGATAAGAGCACCGACACCCAGGTTGAAATCGAGGATCAGTCCACCGAAGAACGGCAAATTAACCGGTTGGATCCCAAGCAGTTTCTCGGCCGAAAAAATCTTCACCCCGCCAAATTCAGCAACAATGGCGTTGGCAAGAAAAATACTCACCAGGATCAGGTAAAGACGTTCTTTTTTTATTGGATTTGGGGATGTATTTGTCATTCTTTGTAATTTATCCTTACGGGAATGAAACCAAAGTGCCTAAAATGGGTATAAAGAATACGTAAAAGTATATAAATGTAGTAATACAAATAAGCAAGCTTTTATATTAAATTGCCCATTCGACCCGAAAACAATGAAAATTCGTAATTTAGCTACCAATTGAATGACAGGGAGCTGCTTGAGAAGGATCTTTCTTGAGCCGGTTTTTCTTTGTTTTTAATTTATTTTTTCAAGAGGCCAAAGAAACAGCGAGATATATGAAAACATTTACCGGTAAGATCAAAGAGCAGCATGTAATTAAGTCATTTGTGATGATTTGCATGCTGTTGACACTTACAAGCCAGGTTTCAGCCCAGGTTTCCATCAGCGGACCATCCAGCACATGCACCGGTGCGACCGGTGTAACTTATGTGGCAACTGCCGGGGCTGGGACATACACGTGGACCGTATCAGCCGGAAGTACGATTACTTCGGGTAATGGTACTGCAACCATCACGGTCACCTGGAGCACATCCCCTGGAGCAGCGAATGTGAGTG
>CAZPWZ010000091.1:0-8074 GCA_964590675.1 uncultured Draconibacterium sp. | reverse complement strand
CGGTCGTCCCTATCGGATCCGGCCATATCAATGACTCCTACCTCGTATCCACATTTCCCTGATCCGGTTCCGATTATGTACTGCAGCGGATCAATCACAGGATCTTCAGAAATGTACCTGAACTCACCAACAACATACTCAAAGTGACCCGCCACCTGAAGCAGAAATTATCATGCAAGGATGCGGATCTCGATTACTTCCAGGTTATTCAGCTGATTCCAACAAAGCAGGGGCATTTCATTTTTCAGGATACGGAGGGAAATTACTGGCGGTTGTATACCCATGTCGCCGGGAGCCATAGTCACGACATGATTACCAATCCCGTGATGGCTGCTGAAGCAGGCAAGGCATACGGCATATTCCAGTACCTGGCATCCGATATAGATGCCAAATCACTTTTCGAGGTACTTCCTGATTTTCATAACATTGCTTCACGACTGGCCATCTTCAGGGACACGGTTGCCCGGGATCCCTCGGAAAGAGTCAAGGATGCAGGAAAGGAAATTGACTTTGTGGAGTCACTGGCTGATGAAATGCATACCATCCTGCGGTTGGGAGAAAAGGGGCTGATCCCCCTGCGTGTGACCCATAACGATACAAAATGCAACAACGTGCTGTTTAACTCCGGCAACAAGGCCATCGCCGTGGTGGACCTCGACACGGTAATGCCCGGATACGTGCTGTACGATTTCGGGGACGCCATCCGCACAGGAGCCAGTACCGGTGCGGAAGACGAAGCCGATCTTACACGGGTAAAAATCGATCTTGATTTATTTGAAGCCTATTCGAAAGGGTATCTCGAAATAGCCCGGAATTTCCTGAATAAAACCGAAATTGATCACCTGGCCTTTTCGGCAAAATTTATGACCTACATCATAGGATTGCGTTTTTTAACCGATCACATCGACGGAGACCGGTATTTTAAAATTGCTTTTCCCGGGCATAACCTTCAGCGGGCAAAGGCACAATTCAAATTATTGCAAAGCATGGAGCAGTGTTTTTCATCCATGGAGGAAATCATTCAACACATCAAATCCAACTGATGACATCGTTTTTATTTCGTATTTTGCATAAAAATAACCCGAAACCTGATTTCAATATGTACAAGACCCTTACTTCATTAATGATTGTGTTAATGCTTGCTGTTTCTGCAAAAGCTGATGATAACTCATCCCCCGGTATCCCGTCAATCGTACCTCGGCCTGCCTATCAGAAGGTGAAAACCGGCACATTTACCATCGATAAACAAACGCGATTGCTCGTGGCCACAGGAGACACCAGCCTGCGGCGGGTTGCACATTTTTTCGCTGATCAGTTGCACCTGGCCGGAGGTCCCGATTTGAAGGCGGAAATCATGACTGGCGGCTTAAAAGGTTCGAATGCCATCATACTGTCTTTTTCCCCGGGAACCAAAGCCGTTCCACAGGAAGGTTACAAACTGGAGATAACACCAAAAAAGATTCATATCACCGCATCGACTGGCGCCGGTATTTTTTATGGCATCCAGTCACTGTTGCAATTAATGCCTGCCGATGCTTATCTTCCCGCTCCCCCCGATCCGCAAAAATCCTGGACTCTGCCGTGTATTGAAATAAAGGACCATCCCAGGTATCCCTACCGTGGAATGCATCTCGATGTTTCCCGTCATTTTTTCCCGAAGGAGTTCGTCAAGCGATACATTGACCTGATCGCAATGTATAAAATGAACACCTTTCACTGGCATCTTACCGATGACAACGGCTGGCGCATCGAGATCAAGAAGTACCCGAAACTGATGGAGATCACTGCATGGCGTGTCGACCATGAAGATAAGCCCTGGGGTGAACGTCCTGCCGCACAACCCGGAGAAAAGGCAACCTACGGCGGTTATTACACCCAGGATGAAATCCGGGAGATCGTCCGTTACGCCGCCGACCGGTATGTAACCATTATTCCCGAGATTGAAATGCCGGCACATGTGGTTGAAGTCCTTGCCGCCTATCCTCAATTCTCCTGCACAGGGGGCCCATTCAATGTTCCAACCGGAAGTTATTGGCCCAACATTGATATTTTCTGCGCAGGCAATGATTCGGTATTTACTTTCCTGGAAGATGTACTCACTGAAGTCATAGCCCTTTTCCCTTCAAAATATATCCATGCAGGGGGTGATGAGGCTGATAAAACCAACTGGAAGAGCTGTCCGAAATGCCAGGAGCGCATAAAAAACGAGGGCCTGAAGGATGAAAAAGAATTGCAGAGTTATTTCATGAGGCGCATTGAAAAATTCATCGTATCGAAAAACCGGAAAATGATCGGCTGGGATGAGATCCTCGAAGGTGGCCTGGCTCCTGAAGCTACCGTGATGTCGTGGCGGGGCGTTGAAGGAGGAATCGCAGCGGCGCGGCAAGGGCATGACGCCATTATGACGCCAAGTTCACATTGCTATTTTGATTATTACCAGGCTGATCCTGCGTTTGAGCCAAAAGCCATCGGCGGCTTTATCACCCTGAAGAAGGTCTATTCCTATGAACCAACGCCGGGAGAGCTAAACACCGAGGAGGCCAAACACATCCTGGGAGCGCAAGGAAATTTATGGACAGAATTCATTCCAACACCTGCCCATGCTGAATACATGGCCGTTCCGCGCATGATTGCCCTGTCGGAAGTGGTATGGACTCCGAAAAAGGAGAGAGACTGGAATGATTTTCAACACCGTATGATCAGCCAGTTCAAACGGCTCGACAACATGAAGGTAAATTACAGCAAAGGATCTTTCAGGGCGATCGCAAATACCAGGTTCGACAGCAAATCAAAAACAATGAAGATCGTCCTGGAATCAGAACAACTTAATGTCCCTATCCATTACACCCTGAACGGCGATGACGTGAAGCCAACCTCACCGGTGTATAACGGACCTGTTGACATCAAGGGCAACGGGGTGATCAAGGCCGGATTGTTCGTCGACGGTTTCTTAAAGGAAAAAATCATTGAAATGCCTGTAATTTTCCACAAGGCAATCGGGAAGCCAGTCAAATACTATACTGACTATTCATATCGTTATCCGGCATCAGGAGAAATTGCCTTAACTGACGGACTGCGTGGTTCAGTCAACCACCGTGACGGGCTTTGGCAGGGGTACCTGGGAAATAATCTTGATATCATTATCGACCTTGGCGAGGAAATGATTGTAAATTCAGTACAGGTCAATTTCCTCCAAAATCAACGAAGCTGGATATTTCTACCGGTTGTGGTTGAATATTCCTTGTCCCCGGATGGAAAAAAATTCCACTCTTTCAACGAGGTGCTGAATAAAATCTCCGCCAGGGAAGAACAGCCGATAATACAACCCTTCAACTTTCAATTCATGGAAAAGACGAAAGCAAGGTTCATCCGGGTCAAAGCACAGAATCTTGGCAAAAGCCCTGCCTGGCATGAGGGAGCCGGTGAGTCCTGCTGGATGTTTGTGGATGAAATTGTTGTTTACTAATTCTTAACGATTTTCCTGATTTCAGCTATTTTATCACTGGTAATTCTCAGCAGGTAAATGCCTTTTGCCAGGTCGGCAATTTTAATTTCCGACCTTTGAGCGTTGATCATTCCATTGGTTAATATCCTGCCATCGAGTGTAAGAAGCTCAAACCTGGCTGAAATATTTCCGGGCATGCTGATTGTGATTTTATCAGTTGCAGGATTCGGATAGACCAGGACCCCTTCCGCCATGTTTTCATCCTGGCCGAGCGGAGCAGCAAAAGCCGTGTTGGAAATCACGCTCAATATTTCATTATTTTTCAGTGATGGATTACATGGTTCAAGTCTTATTACTTCAATATAATAGGTAGTTATACCGGGAGCGGTATAAAAATCGGTATACGAATCAACGTTACTTGCAATGGAATCGATCAATTCCCATGCACCGGATGCATGTTTACGGTGTATTTTGTAAGTTTTGAATTCAAAACCCTCGTAATGGTTCCAAATCAGGTTAAATCCAAAAATCCCCGGGTTGATGTTCAGATGTATCGTTTTGTGGTACAGGCTCTTTTCTCCTTCATGACCGGCGGAATCAGTTACTGAAATTTTAAATTTATCCGATTTTATCAAAGGATCAGAAGTAGTATCTACAAATACGCTCATGCTTGTGTAGGGAACCTCCCCAATTTTGGTGAAAACATTATTCTGATAGGTTTCCTTAAAAATATTATAGTGGGCAATGTGCAGTCCCGGATGCTTGTTCCAGACAATTTTATTCTGACTTGTGGCTGTATCAAAGGTAACCATGCAGATATTCTGCAAAGGTGGCGGTGGAACAGCGGTCACCACCGCAACGCCCTCCATTTCACGCATGCAGTCTGAACCATCAACCTTGGCAACAACAGTATAATTACCCGGAACCAATTGCGGGCCGAAACTGATCGGCTGACCTGTTCCTATAACAGTGGCCCCGGTATACTGACCATTAAGCCGAAGTTTATAAATGATTCCTGTTTCCGAACCACTGAGCCCGACAATAACCCCGGGGGTTCCCGGAACAACTGCTCCACCTCCGGTCATGTTGAATGCTGCAGGCTGAAGGATTACATGCACTGGCTTGGTCCCGGTGCAGGTAAGTCCCTCAAATTGAATACTCAGGGTTACATGCTTTTCCCCAGTCGTTTCCCATTTGACATAATAGGGCCCCTGTCCGCTACCGGAAATAATGATGGCACCGTCAAAATTCCAGGTGTAAGTTGCATTGACAGAGGCACCCCCTGTATAAAGCACCTTGACATGCTGATTAACGCAGGCAGTCGGAGCAACGGTAAATTCACAATTGAGGGAGCCGGGGAACTGGGCCGATCCTGGAAAGCCGATAAGGATGAACAGCAGGAAAATTGGAAAGATTTTTTTCATGGATCAGGGGATTACATTTTTTTATAAAAGTAAACACAATTTTATAAAAGACAAATAATTCCATGAAAAGTTGCCCTAACAATAAAAAAATGTATTATACTGTCATAATGTCCTTCTCCTTAACCTCAAGGATTTTATCAACCTTGGAGATATACTCGTCGGTAAGTTTCTGAATGTCTGCTTCCAGTTTCTCGACTTCATCCTCGGGAACTCCATCTTTTTTCAATTTCTTGGCTGTTTCATTGGCGATCCGGCGGATGTTCCGTATGCTAATCTTCCCATTTTCAGCTTCATTTTTAGCTTTTTTGACCAGGTCACGCCTGCGTTCTTCTGTTAGTGGCGGAACTGTGATCCTGAGGATTTCACCTTCATTTTTTGGATTAAATCCCAGGTTGGCAGCCTGGATCGCTTTGTCAATCAGGCTAAGTACACTTTTATCCCAGGGTTGCACGATGATTTGCCGGGCATCCGGGGTGCTGATGTTGGCAGTTTGATCAATGGGCGTCATCACGCCATAATAATCTATTCTTACGCCATCCAGCATCTGGGCGCTTGCCTTTCCGGCCCGGAGTTTCTGCAATTCCTTCTCAAGGTGCTGAACAGCAAGGTACATTCCTTCGTTGGCTTCATCCAGCGTAAATTCAATATCTTCGTTCATTCAGGGTAATATTAATAGTTTGGGAAATCCATTCCGATTCAAAGGTCAAAACTACAAATCTAAACTTATAATTCCAAATGTGTTAAAAAAGTGGACTGGGGGACAAGTGGACAAGTGGACCAGTGGACTGGTGGACAAGTAGACAAGTTGGTAAAATGACAGGATTGAAAGTTAGACAGTGATGTTTGCCAGAAAACCCAACTTAGCTGACTATTGTTCCTATTTCCTCTCCATTTAGAAGTTTCAGCAAATTTCCAGGCTGGTTCATGTTGAAGACAACAATCGGCATATTATTCTCGCGGCACAGGGTAAATGCCGTCAGATCCATGATCTTCAGCCCTTTTTCATAGGCTTCATCAAAACCCAGGGTGTTGTATTTTGTTGCTGAAGGATCCTTTTCAGGGTCGGCTGTATAGATACCATCCACCCGAGTACCCTTCAGGATCGCATCCGCACCGATCTCAATGGCACGTAAAGCGGATGCGCTGTCGGTGGTAAAATAGGGATTACCGGTACCTCCTGCAATGACAACCACCTCCCCCTTGTTCAGATGGCAGATTGCTTTCCGGCGGCTCATTTCCTCACATATCGGATTGATTGCCAGTCCGGAGAGCAGTTTGACGGTCACTCCGTTTTTTTCAAGAGCCGCCTGGATGGCCATGCTGTTGATGACCGTTGCCAGCATGCCCATATAGTCACCCTGAACGCGATCCATCCCTTCGCCCGTTCCTGCCAATCCCCTGAAAATATTCCCGCCGCCGATCACGATGGCAACCTGAACTCCTATGTCAACTGCTGATTTGATCTCACCGGCGTACGATGCCAACCTGATCGGATCAATGCCGTATCCCTGGCTTCCTTCCAGCGCTTCGCCAGACAGTTTTAACAGAACGCGATTGAATTTCATCATGATTAAATTTTCAGATTAAATTTAAAGATCACATTGACAACATCCTTCGGCTCAGGATTCTGTTGGTTTCGCTCAGGATGCAATGATTATTATTCGTTTATTCCGTGACAATTTTTAAATTTCTTGCCGCTTCCGCAAGGGCAAGGATCGTTCCGCCCGACCCTTTTTTCCACTTTGACCGGCTGAGGACGTGCTTTTTCCTGGGTGTTTGCATTGGACTGGGAAAGCAGGTCGGAACGTTCTTCTTTCATGCGGGCGCGATCCATCTTGCGCGGAGCCTGGGCCTCTTTGACATTGTCGACATGGATCGGCACATCGGCTTTGATAAGGAAGGAGGTAATTTCCTTGTTTGTCCGCTGAACCATGCTTTTGAAAAGTTCAAACGACTCAAATTTATATATCAGCAAGGGATCTTTTTGCTCATAGGCAGCATTCTGGACTGATTGCTTGAGATCGTCCATCTCACGAAGGTGTTCCTTCCATGCATTATCGATCATACCAAGTACAATCCCCTTTTCAATGCTAAGCACAACCTCCTTGCCTTTATCCTCATAGGCCTTTTTCAGGTTGGCAACGGCCTGCATGGTTTTCAGACCATCGGTAACCGGAATGGCAATATTCTCATACCGGGTGTCATTTTCAAACACATCTTTAATGACCGGGTAGGTTTTATGGGCTATCTGCTCGCATTTGGCTTTATACCGCTTGTAAATGTACCCGTATAATTTATCCCCGAGATCATCTGAATTCAGCGAACCGAAATCTGATTCAGAAATCGGTGAATCAGCTGCAAATTCCTTCAGCAAATCGAGATTGAAGCTGTGGAAGTCACGCTTTTCCTGTGAATCAAGGACAATGGTTTCGCAAACATCGTAAATCATGTTCGAAATATCTACAGCCAGCCTGTCTCCAAAAAGTTCGTGGTGACGCTTTTTGTAAATTGCTTCACGCTGGATATTCATCACGTCGTCATATTCGAGCAGCCGCTTACGAACTCCGAAGTTATTCTCTTCCACTTTCTTTTGTGCGCGTTCAATGGATTTGGTGATCATCGAATGCTGGATAACCTCGCCATCCTTGATCCCCATGCGGTCCATAATTTTTGCAATACGGTCGGATCCGAACATGCGCATCAGGTCATCATCCAGTGAAACAAAGAACTGGGAGCTACCCGGATCGCCCTGTCGTCCGGCACGACCACGTAACTGGCGGTCGACACGACGGGATTCATGACGTTCAGTTCCGATAATCGCCAAACCGCCTGCCTGTTTCACGCCAGGCCCCAACTTGATGTCGGTACCCCGGCCGGCCATGTTGGTCGCAATGGTCACAGTTCCAGTTCGACCCGCTTCAGCAACAATATCAGCTTCCCTGGCATGCAACTTGGCATTCAACACATTGTGGGGGATATTCTTTCGTTTGAGCATGCGGCTCAGCAATTCCGAGGTCTCCACCGAGGTGGTACCTACCAGCAGCGGCCTTCCCGTCTCAACCAGCTTTTTAATGTCCTCGATCACTGCATTGAACTTTTACCGCTTCGTCCTGTAGACAAGATCCTCACGATCATCCCGTGTAATGGGTCGTTTGGTGGTGCTGACCACGCGCGCGGCCTCCACGCCGCGTTCCAGTGCCCTTCC
>CAZPWZ010000090.1:0-8095 GCA_964590675.1 uncultured Draconibacterium sp. | reverse complement strand
AAGAATCCGATGGACAGAATCTTGATCCCGAATTTTTCAAACGGATAAACAAATGTTTTTCCATCCCTGTCGTAACCTGTCGGACGCTCATTCAGCATGCCAAACATCATCGGGATGGAGGGGCCATAAATATCGGCATCGATCAGGCCGACCTTCGCCCCGGTTTTTGCCAGGGCCACAGCCAGGTTGACTGCAACCGTTGATTTACCAACACCCCCTTTACCGGATCCCACGGCAATGATATTTTTGACATCCTTCAGCATGGCTTCAGTCTCTTTCCGACGGGTTGTGACCCTGGAAGTCATTTCGATGGTGACCTCGAGCGATGGATGCACATACTGATGGATAGCATCAATACATGACTGGCGGATCTGGTTTTTCAGGGGACAGGCCGGTGTGGTTAGAACCACGTCGAAGCTGACCTTGAGACCGTCAACTGCAACATTGTCGATCATGTTCAAGGTGACCAGGTCCTTTTTCAGATCCGGATCATCCACGTGCCGGAGGGCATCAATTATCTGGGTTTTATCTATTTTCATCGGTTTCCTAATTAGTGATTTGATTGTAATTATGTTAATTCCTTCCCGGGATCCCAAAATAATTTTTCGAAATCCGTTACCTGGTCATTTTCAATTCTTATTCCTTCGCTTTCAAGCAATTGCTGCATAATGTTCGGACTACCAAAATGATGTTTCCCGGTTAGCAGGCCATTCCGGTTAACCACGCGGTGTGCGGGAATATCCGTTACCTGGGTATGAGAGGCGTTCATTGCCCAACCAACCATTCTTGCCGAACCACGGGTACCCAGGTATTCGGCAATGGCTCCGTATGATGTAACACGGCCGAAGGGAATCAGTCGCACTACGTCGAAAACATTGTTAAAAAAAGAATCGGAATTGCTCCTGACCCCTCCTGCCATTACACCTGCTCCTTCAAATCAAGCAGAAATCCTTTGATCCTGTTGAGCGAATCAATGACCTCCACTTTGTTCACAACATCCTCCTTGTTTTGTTTAAGTTTATCCTTTGCTCCCTGCAGTGTGAACCCACGCTCCTTCACCAGATGATATATTATGCGCAGGTTATCGAGGTCCTGCTGGGTAAATAAACGATTGCCTTTCTTGTTTTTCTGTGGCTTCAGGATATCAAATTCCTTCTCACAGAATCTTATCAGTGACGCATTTACTTCAAATAATTCGGCAACCTCACCAATAGAGTAATAGATTTTTTCAATTTTCTTTTCTTTCCTGAGCATTAGAACCAGATTAATCCATTGTTTGCGAAGGCTGTGTTGATGCCTCCAGCATCATTTCAAATTCCTCCGGGCTTAAATCGTTGAAAAAGAAATAGATCGGATTCAGGGGCACCCCGTTTTTCCGCACCTCATAATGGAGGTGAGGGGAGGTCGATTTTCCTGTATTACCAACATAACCGATGATCTGTCCCCGGAGGATTTTTTGCCCGGGCTTCACAAAAACTCTTGAAAGATGGGCATAGACCGTCTGGTAATTATAGCCATGATCAATCCTTACCTGGTTTCCATAACCCCCATGGGCATCACGTCCTGCCTGGGTTACTGTTCCGTTTCCGGTGGCATAGATTTCCGTACCAACGGGAGCCGAAAAATCCATCCCCTCATGAAATTTCCTGACCTTATAAAAAGGGTCCATGCGTGTGCCGAAATAAGAGCCAACACGTCGCAGATCCTTAAGGTTCACGGGTTGAATGGCAGGAATGGAAACCAGCATCTTTTCTTTATTTTTTGCCAGTTCAAACACCTCATCAAAAGATTTCGACTGCACATACAGCTTTCCCATGATCTTATCCATCTTTTTCTCTGTCTCAATGATGAGATCTGAGTTGGAGTGACCCTTCATCGCTTCGTAACGGTCAATCCCGCCAATCCCTGCCGAGCGGATTGAACTCGGGATCGGTTCCGCTTCAAATATGACCCGGTAGATGTTGTCATCCCGATCCTGCAGATCGGCAATGATCCGTGTAACTTTGTCGAGCTGGTCATTCAATATCTGATATTGCAGCTTCATCTGGTCCAGCTCTCGTTTCTGTGCCTTTTCCTTGGGAGAATCGAGAAAATTGTATGCAACAACCAGCACTACTGCCGCAAATACAACACCGGTTGAAAGATGCGAGAAAAAGTACAGCAACCGCTTGCGCATGGTCGTATGCACCCGGTCGAACGTCAATGATTTTTTATTGAATTTGTACTTTACCTTGTTCATCAACAGGCAAATAAAGAATTATTCAAAACTAACAAGCTAACAGCAACAAAATTAAGTAAATAATTAACTTTGCAGCCGCTTTCAGGTTTTAAAAAATGTTAAAGATTGTTAATGCTTTGTTAATCTTATAATTAGATGAATTCGACTGATATCCGCCAGGCTTTTCTTGATTTCTTCCATTCAAAACAACATGAAATTGTTGCCTCCGCCCCGATGGTTGTGAAGAACGACCCTACCCTGATGTTCACCAATGCAGGGATGAACCAGTTCAAAGATATTTTCCTCGGGAACAAGGAGGGGAAATTTAAAAGAATAGCTGATACACAGAAGTGTCTGCGTGTTTCGGGGAAGCACAACGACCTCGACGAAGTTGGCCACGACACCTATCATCACACCATGTTCGAGATGCTTGGGAACTGGTCATTCGGTGATTATTTCAAGAAAGAGGCGATTGCCTGGGGATGGGAACTGCTCACCGAGGTATTGAAAATTGACAAGGACCGTCTTTATGTCACTGTTTTTGAAGGTGATGACAAGGAGGGATTATCCCGTGATGAGGAGGCATACGAAATCTGGAAACAGTACATTCCCGAGGATCGCATTTTACTTGGATCCAAAAAGGATAACTTCTGGGAAATGGGTGATGCCGGTCCTTGTGGCCCCTGCTCCGAGATCCATGCTGATATCCGCGCTGACAGCGACCGTGAAAAAATCCCCGGTAAAGAACTGGTAAATCAAGGTGATCCGCTTGTGATTGAAATCTGGAACCTTGTCTTCATCCAGTTCAACCGGCTTACCAGCGGCCAGCTTGTTGAACTTCCGGCAAAGCACGTGGATACCGGGATGGGATTTGAACGCCTTTGCATGGTCATCCAGGGAACCAAATCTAATTATGATACCGACGTATTTCAACCTATCATCCAGGAAATTGCACTAAAATCAGGCATACCCTACGGGAAGGAACACAAATCCGATATTGCCATGCGTGTTGTGGCCGATCACCTCCGGGCGATCGCATTTGCCATAGCCGACGGACAATTGCCGTCGAACGTTAAAGCCGGTTATGTGATCCGCAGGATATTGAGAAGGGCGGTTCGATATGGCTATACCTTCCTGGGCTTCAGGGAGCCTGTGATATTTGAGCTGGTGCCCGTGCTCATCGGGCATATGGGTCAGGTTTTCCCGGAACTTGTTACACAAAAAGATCTTATCATCAATGTAATAAGAGAAGAAGAGGCTGCATTCCTCCGGACACTGGCAACAGGTATCCAGCGGTTCAATAATTATATCGAATCATCGGTTTCCAGGGATATAAGCCGAAAACCGAAAACCGAAAACCTGCAATCCATTGATGGCGCTTTCGCCTTTGAACTATATGATACCTTTGGTTTCCCGATCGATCTTACCCAGCTTATGGCCCGGGAGATCGGATGGACCGTTGACATGGACGGATTTACAAAGGGCCTGGAAGCGCAAAAGGCCCGGTCGCGCCAGGATGCCGCAGTGGACACCTCCGACTGGGTTGTGCTGATACCCGATGCAGGGTTACCGGAATTTGTCGGTTATGATACCCTGCAGGTTGAAACTTCGATTATCAAATACCGCAAGGTTGTAACCAAAGGGGAAGAATTATTTCATATAGCGCTCCTGAATACACCTTTTTACGCTGAAGGTGGCGGACAGGTCGGCGATAAAGGCTGGTTACATTCCGGGGATGAAATAATTGAGATTATCGATACCATCAGGGAGAACGAGCTGATCATTCAGCTTGCCGAATCCTTGCCTTCAGATGCCACCCGGCAAGTGAAGGCGCAGGTTGACGAAGCAAAACGAAAGAGTACCGCCAACAACCACTCCGCCACCCACCTGATGCATGCTGCGCTTCGCCAGGTGCTGGGAACGCATGTGGAGCAAAAGGGTTCACTGGTCGACAGCAACCGGTTGCGTTTCGACTTCACCCATTTTTCAAAGATGAGCAAGGAGGAAATCGGGGCGGTCGAAGCCATGGTCAACGCAAGGATCCGTGAAAATATCATCCTGGAAGAGGACCGGATGGTTCCGGTCGCACAGGCAAAAGCCATGGGAGCAATGGCGCTTTTCGGGGAAAAATACGGTGATCTTGTACGCGTAATCACCTTTGATCCAAAATATTCAGTTGAATTGTGCGGCGGAACGCATGTTGCTGCCACGGGCCAGATTGGCATGTTTAAAATTATTTCTGAAGGGGCTATTGCTGCCGGGATCAGGCGCATCGAAGCCATTACGGCTGAAAAGGCTGAAGAATACTGGAATTCCCGCGAATTGCTGCTCCACGAGATGGGCGAAATGCTGAAAAACCCAAAAGATCCGGCAAAAGGATTGAGGAACTTACTGGATGAGAATACCGAGCTGAAGCGCCAGGTTGCTGAACTGGGCAAACTCAAACTCAGGCAGCTTAAGGAGGATTTCACATCCCAGGTACAACATTACAATGGCGTCAACTTCCTTACGGCAAAGGTCGACCTGGATGCCGAAACGGTGAAAGATCTGGCATATGAATTAATGGCCTCCATCCCCGATCTCTTCCTGGTGCTTGCCACTGAAGGGGATGGAAAAGCAACGCTTACGGTCATGCTTTCCGAGAACCTGGTCAAGGTGCGCAAACTCCATGCGGGGAATATCATCCGTGAGCTGGCCAGGGAGATCCAGGGTGGCGGCGGAGGTCAGCCTCACATTGCCACAGCCGGAGGAAAAAATCCGGCCGGAATTGCTGCAGCCCTTGAAAAAGCAAGGGGTTTCATCGCCTCCTGAGAATTCCGGGATCCATTTTTCCCTGCCAGCGAAAATTGATCTGTTTTTCACTGATTTGATATTCCATTTCATTTTGGATGTTATCTTTGTCATTCCATTCATCAGAGGATATCAACAACCATGACTCCAAAAGATATTTTTAACAATTTCCAGGAATTCGGACAACAGCATGCAAACCCTGTCATCGTCGAAAAATACAGCCGGTATTTTAAAGAGGGCTACGATGCTTTTGGATTACAACAGGGGCTGCTTGATGAAAAAGTGAAAGAGATCCTTGAAATGCCAGGAATTACGCAGGATCTTATCCTTGACACCTCGCTGTTGCTCGTTAAATCGCCAAAATACGAGATGACCGCTTTTGCCATCAGGCTGGTTCAGGGTTTCTATAAATCCTGGACGATTTCCACATTCCAGACCGTTGAAAAATGGTTCTCCATCGGGATCACAAACTGGGCACAAACCGATTTTATATGCGGGGAATTAATGAACCTCTTTTTCAAAAAGGGGCTTGCCGATCTTCAATCGATAAGTTCGTGGCGAACCGCTGCGAATAAATTTCAAAGGCGGGCAGCAGTCGTCAGCCTGATCAAGCCGATGAAAATTTCACATGATTTCAAACCTTTCTTCGACTTTATTGAACCGATGATGCACGATCCCGAGCGTGAAGTGCACCAGGGCCTTGGTTGGTTTTTACGCGAAACCTGGAAAAAACAACCCGGTGCCGCTGAAGCCTTTTTGATGAAATACAAGGAGACATCACCCAGGCTGATTTTTCAATATGCCTGTGAAAAGATGACCCCGGAAGGCAAGGAAAAGTTCAGAAAGAATAAACAAATGCGCAAGTAAACAGGAGAACCCTTCTCACCACTAAAATCGTAAATCGTAAATCGTAAATTGAAATGATACGCCGTTACGAAGAAATCAGTAACAACGCCTGGCCTGCATTGCAAACTGTTCAATATGACGGCTGGATTTTGCGTTTTGCCAATGGGGTTACCAAGCGATCGAATTCGGTGAATTCAATTTATCCCTCTTCACTTGATCCGTTGAAAAAAATTGAGTATTGCGAGCGGGTTTATGCCTCACGACACATCCCGCCTTGTTTCAAGATTACATCTGTTGCCGATCCAGCTGATCTCGATCAGCTCCTTGCCAAACGAGGATACACGATCCACTCAACCATTTCATTCCAGGCACGCGACATTTCCGCGATTCCATGTAATCCGCTCAGCGATATTCACATTGAATCGGAGTTAAATCCGCGCTGGATCGATGATTTCATCCGGATGAATGATTTTGACAAAAAAAGAAAGGCAACGTACATCGGGATCATGGAACAGATGCTTACCCCAAAATGCCTTATCTCACTTATACGCGGACACAAAACGATCGGGGTCGGACTGGGTGTTTTGGAGGATGATCATCTTGGTCTCTTCGATATTGTGGTCGACAAAGATTTCCGGAACACCGGGGTTGGTTACCACATTGTGGAAAACCTGCTGCGATGGGGCCGCAAAAACGGTGCAGGAACCGCCTACCTGCAGGTCCTGGGCAATAATATCCCTGCCATCAGGCTTTATGAAAAGATGGGATTCAAGGAAATCTATCAATACTGGTACAGGATGAAATAATAAATATTCCCTGACAAAGTTCCCTTTGGTTTTATTCTTAATGTTGAATTCATTATTATTGTAATGGAAATTCTACTTTGACCAACGAGCTTAACCCAACCCCCGCTTTCCCATGAAAACACGCACTATTTGCTTCACCCTCCTATTCTTTTTCTGCACAACCGCAATTTCAGCCCAACAGGAAAAAACAATTCGGATCCACCAGGTTGGCATTAGTTTCAGCAGTCTCGATTATTTTGGACTGCACTATAAAACCGGAGGTGAAAAAACACTTTTAAGGCTGACCCTGCTGTCACTAAACACTGATCTGTCATCTTCCTGGGGAAGACCACAGGATTCAATCGACATGAGTTCCCAACATTATGGGGCCGGATTCAGGCTGGGATTTGAAAAACGGGTACCGGTTGTTTCAAAGTTTGATTTCATCTGGGGGATGGAGACAGGATGCAATTATAATTACCAAAAACAGGAAATCGAGTCCATTAACCTTTACAACAAGCAGGAATCAATTACCTGGGGTATAACTCCCATGATCGATCTTATCCTGGGCATAACCTACACAATTTCAAATCACTTGGTTGTTGGAGCAGAAATCACTCCCGGAGTTAGCTACACTTTTGGAAAAACGAAGAGTACAGCGAGTTCCCCTTATTCCTCCAGACAAACAGAGGTGACAAATTCAGAATTTCATTTTGGCTTCAGCAATGGCGCTGCCTGCCTGACACTAGCCTACCGCTTCGGAAATTAAACAGAGATCAGAATAACCGTTGTAACTCGGTTTTTATCCCTTCAAGTGCTTTATCCACGGGAAGCTTTCCCCAGGATATGGACATTTCAAAAATTTCTTTTACAAGATCAGAGGATGTTGCAGTTTCACCAACCTTGGCGAAAGCCTGATTGATCATGGAAACGGTTTCTTCCTTCGCATTCCTGATCATTTCCCAGGATTGTTGTGAAACATATAACTGTTGTGACAAATTGTATTCAAATTCTTCCCGGATCGTTCGCACCAGCAAAGACTGTAATTGCATTGCAGTCAGTTCAGGGCTATTGAGCCGCATGACGAGGTTCGAAGGGTGGATCCTTTCAAGGAACAGGACGAAACGCTCATACGCCTGCAGACGCAATGGCAGGATGACTTTCTGATCTTCATTCTTCGGTGTTTCAGGAAAGGTTTTCCGCGTATGTTTCAGGTAATACCAGAGAAGGAAAAATGCACCGGCGAAAATGATCATTAACCGGAAAAGCCCACCCATGAGGTGTAAAATGGATGGATTGGCAAATTGATGGTACATGGTTGTTTTTCCCACAAATATACGATATTCCGGGAAAAGTCAAAACCGGCATCGGCAAACAGCCTGCGAAGCGTCAGCTCAATATTCCACGGTTATTTTTTTCATTATTCCTAACCCATACTGGGTATTTTTTTTTAATT
>CAZPWZ010000089.1:0-8143 GCA_964590675.1 uncultured Draconibacterium sp. | reverse complement strand
ACACCCTCCACACCAACCCTGCAAAATCCAGTCGTGGTTTACAAACAAGCCGGCACCTATGATGTTTCCCTCAATGCCTTCAATTTATCAGGAAATCAGGCAGGTTCCATGTCGAAGCCGGCATATATCACTGTCAACAGCGCTCCGGTTACACCAACCACACCGCAGGGAAACAACGGATTGTGCGTTGATCCGCCTGATCAGACCTATACGACCAATGCAGTGCCCAACACTACCGCTTATGCCTGGGATCTTACTCCCGCCAGCGCTGGCGTGTTAACAAACAACGGTACCAGTTGTGTGATCAACTGGGATAATGCATTTACCGGAATCGCCCAGCTTAAGGTCAGGGCTTCCAATGCCTGCGGAAATAGTCCGTGGACACCATTCCTGAACATCACTGTCAGCAGCCAGCCCGGTCAGGCTTCTGCTCCGACAGGTCCGACATCACTTTGTATGAACCAGGGATCAACAACCTATTCAACTGCCGGTGCCACCAATGCCGCCACCTACAACTGGGATCTCAGTCCCGCCGATGCCGGCGCTCTCTACCCGAACGGAACATCCGTGAATGTCGTGTGGAGTGCAACATTCACCGGCGCTGCCACCCTCAAGGTAAAAGGCCTTAACGGCACCTGCGAAGGAATATGGTCAAATCCGCTGACGATCAATGTTGCTCCCGGCCCCAATGCATTTGCTGTCACCGGAGGCGGCACCTACTGCGCTGTGGGCGGAACGGGTGTTGAAATTGGTTTGGGAGGCTCTCAGTCAGGGACAAACAAACTATACTTTGTGGTTTAACAATACGGCTACGACCAACACTGTTGCCGGAACCGGGAACGCCATTACTTTCGGAAACCAGATGAATGAAGGCAGTTACACCATCATGGCAAGCTCGGTATCGGGCAATTGCACCAACAATATGACCGGTTCGGCAGTCGTTAACGTTGATCCCCAGATCCCTGCTGTTCCGGGGATTCCTGTTGGCCCCCCCAGCGTATACTCAGGCTCGACACCAACCACAGATTATACAACTTCCGGTGGCAATTATGCAACTTCCTATTCCTGGGAGATCACCCCGGCAGAAGCAGGTATAATAAATGGCGCAGCCACTGTGGGAACCGCAACCTGGAACCCGGCTTATACCGGCACGGCCATGGTGAAGGTTAAAAGCATCAACACCTGCGGCGGCAGCTCCTTTTCAAGCGAATTTACCGTAGCAGTTGCTGCGGGCAGCGTAGGAATTGATGAAAACGGCCAGTCGAAACTGATCAGTATATTCCCGAACCCTGCAAGCGCAAGCGTGACGATCATACCTGCACGCGCGATTACTGCGGATATCCGGATCTTTAACTCCCTCGGATCAGAAGTCATCAGCAAACAGTCGATGAACCTGAACGGGAACACGCCATTTGATATTTCAGCCCTCAGGGCCGGGGTGTATTTCATCCGGGTTAACAGCCAGGATGCGCGCCAGACCTTGAAACTGGTTGTTGAATAGCCGGTCTGCTTTTCCAGAATTATGCGTACCTGAACGCCCGGGATCCCACCCGGGCGTTTTTGTTATCTTTGCATCCCTTTAACATAACGGCACACCGTTGGCCGTTAAATCAAGGATTCAAAATGGACAAAAAAACACTCGAAAAATATAGTTCCGCCTTCACCCTCAGCGACATGGAGATATTTATCTTTCCCGATCTGCTGTACGCGCTGGTGCTGGCCAACATCATGTCGCCCGAAATATGGAAATGGCGCGACGATCCCTGGTTCTCCGGGATTAAAAAAATGGGCCCCCTGAAAAAGATCCACCGGGTAAAACAGTACGTGATGGATCATTATGATTTCAACCTTGATCTGGAAACCTGGGGACTTACCGACAAGCAGACCGAAATCAACCGGTTCAGCGAGTTTGTCGATATGGAGATGCTCTCAAGGTCGAATGCACTTTTTGGTTATGAAGGCGATAAGTACTATTTTGATTTGGATATACGCCGCCATTTTGGACTCGATAAATTTGATTCAGATATTATCCCATACTGGAAGACGGAAACCGTGGAGGCCATGAATGCATTCCGCTATAAGCCAGGCCACGAGGCCGGCGCCGGGGAATGCGTTTCGCTGGCCTGCCTTTACGCAGCAGCCCTTTTCATTGTCGCCGAGGTGCCGCTCGAAAAAATATTCCTGATGGGCACCCCGCTCCATTCACAGAATTTTGTGATGGTCGATGAAGGCGTGCTGACAAACAACCGCAGGATCGTCACTAAATCGATGTGGTACAATGGCACTGAATTATCAGCCCTTGCACGGCGCGCGCTGGAACACGAGCAGGTAACCTATGTTGCGCACAATACGAGCTGGATTCACGCCATGTATCCCGAAGCGACGATCAACAGGCAGGAATATCATTTTTTCCGCGAAAAACTGGCTAACTTCCTGGAAACTCCGGTCGATTTCGAGATCTTCATGAATTTTCTCCGGGATTACAGCCGCCATCAGAAACTTTTCCAATTGTGTTTCCGCTGCCACGGGACCGACCGCTATATCAAGCTTGAAAAAGCCTTTGGGTATGAACATGGCAGCAAGAACCGCCTCGGAGATAAAACCGGAAGGAAGTTGTATTGTGAAATGGATGAGGAGGATCTGTATCTCCAACCCCTGGATCACAGGTTCAGGATTTATCATGAAGATGAGCTTTTCAACCAGAAACCATACCCGCTTTTCATTGAAAACCTGAAGCAAAACTTTCCGGGTTTAGGAACCCATGCTGAATTTTTCCTTGATCTGAAAAAGTTCATCCACACCGTTCCTCAGCTGCCGTCTTCAAAAAAGGATTTTATTGATGCGCAGCCAATCAACATAAGTCCGGACCAGACCCGTGAAGAGATACTCGAATATCTCGCATCCATGCGACTTTCAAAAGGCGAAAGTCGAAAATCGAAAATCGAAAATCCAGAGCCCGCCTCGCTCATCGCCGACCTCGCATTTTACACAGGCAGGTATATGGATTCATGCGAATGGAAGCCGTTTTTCAAGGCGGCATTTGAACGAAATCCGGTTTCTGTAGGCCATTTCCATGGATCGGAGCTGGAGGATATCTACAACCAGCTCCGCGCATGGCCTGATGAGTCGATCTATGACGGCAACAGGCTTGCCCTTCCCGATGAGGTTGTTAATTACCGGCGGGGCGACGGCATGGAGAAGGCCTTCACCCTGGTTAACATCGCAAAGGCACGCCGCATCGATGTTTCCTGGGAACAACACGGTGATAGGATAACTGTCCGGATCGGTGATGTTCCCTTTCATTTCACGACATTGAAAGTACTGACCGTCTCATTATAGAAACCAATTCGAAAAATCCAATTACAATGAAAAAAGCAATGATTTTTGCGGCTTTGATTTTATCGGGCCTGCAGGGGCAATTCCCGGTATTTGCCCAGAAAAGCAATCGTGGCGGCGAGGTGTCGGATTTGCCGGCAAAATCATATCCCGACAGTGTCGCGAAGACCGACAGCCTTTCTTGTGGCCTCCTGAAGTATGAAGGCCAGGCTTATCATACCGTGATGATCGGCAGTCAATGCTGGATGAGTGAGAACCTGAATATCGGGAAATGGACCGATGAAAGCCAGATACAAAAGGCGGGTCACGACAGTATCATCGAAAAATATTGTTTTGGCAACGACTTTACACAGTGTGATTACTGGGGCGGACTTTACCAGTGGGATGAACTGATGGCCAATTCGCAGGTTTCAGGAGTACAGGGCATATGCCCGGTTGGCTGGCATGTACCCTCGAGCCAGGACTGGAAAAACCTGATCAGGTACCTCGGTATGAATACCGAAGCCGGCGGAAAACTCAAGTCAACCCTGAATTGGCAGATGCCCAATGTCGGAGCCACAAATTCCAGCGGGTTTTCGGCCCTGCCGGGAGGTTATTATGACTTCATGGCAAAGCAATGGCACGATCAGTACCGTGAAGGCTATTACTGGACTTCGGAGATTATCTCCAAAGGCACGGCTGTTGCAGTTTACATGGAATACCGCACCAGCGGGGTGGAGATGTATGAGGAGTATCAGCCCAGCGCTTTATCGGTAAGGTGCATTAAAAACTGAATGCCGCCCGGCCGGTTTCCTGATCCCCGGGAACGCTGTTTCAAACCAGTTGCTATTTTTTCTACCTTTGTGCCCCAAATTCAGGAACACAATGGCCAACAACGAAGAGCTTTTTAAAAAGATCATATCCCACGCCAAGGAATACGGCTTTGTATTCCCCTCAAGCGAAATCTACGACGGGCTGAGCGCCGTTTACGATTACGGTCCCTTCGGTGTTGAACTCAAGAATAACATCAAGGAATACTGGTGGCGCTGGATGACCCAGTATCATGAAAATATCGTGGGACTCGATTGCGCCATTTTCATGCATCCAACAGTGTGGAAGGCCTCTGGGCATGTGGATGCCTTCAGCGACCCGATGATCGATAACCGGGATTCAAAGAAACGCTACCGCGCCGATGTGCTGGTTGAAGATCATCTTCAAAAGATCGAGGATAAGATCCAGAAAGAGGTGGAAAAAGCCCGTGGCCGATTTGGAGAAACCTTTGATGAAAAAATGTACCGGGAAACCAACCCCCGGGTGAAGGAATACCAGGATAAGATCGATGCCATCAAGACCCGGTTTTATGCCTCCCTGGGGAAGGATGACCTGGCCGATGTCAAGCTCCTGATCGAGGAAGCTGGGATTGTTTGTCCTGTCAGTGGGACCAAGAACTGGACCGATGTGCGGCAGTTCAACCTCATGTTCTCAACCCAGATGGGATCAGTGAATGACGATACCAACGTGGTTTACCTGCGGCCGGAAACGGCACAGGGCATCTTCGTCAACTTCCTGAATGTGCAGAAATCGGCCCGCATGAAGATCCCCTTTGGCATCGCCCAGATCGGGAAAGCCTTCCGCAACGAGATTGTCGCAAGGCAGTTCCTTTTCCGCATGCGTGAATTCGAGCAGATGGAGATGCAGTATTTTGTCAAACCGGGAGAAGAATTGAAATGGTATGAATTCTGGAAGGAGGAGCGCATGAAATGGCACCTTTCCCTTGGACTTCCTGCTTCAAAATACCGGTATCACAACCACGAAAAGCTGGCTCATTATGCCAATGCCGCGGCCGATATCGAATTTGAATTCCCCATTGGGTTCAAGGAACTGGAGGGTATTCACAGCCGCACCGATTTTGACCTGAACGCCCATCAAACATATTCGGGCCGCAAAATTCAGTATTTCGATACCGAAACCAATGAAAGTTACGTTCCCTATGTGGTGGAGACCTCCATAGGCCTCGACCGTACATTTTTGGCTGTGCTGAGTCATGCTTACCGTGAAGAGAAACTCGAGGATGGCAGCGAGCGCGTGGTTTTGGGGATTCCTGCCAAACTGGCGCCAATCAAAGTGGCTGTCTTACCCCTTACCAAAAAAGACGGGTTACCGGAAAAGGCCCGCGAGATCATGGATGCAATGAAGGTCGATTACCGTTGCTACTACGAGGAGAAAGATACCATCGGCCGGCGTTACCGCCGCATGGATGCCCTTGGCACCCCGTTCTGTATTACCATCGATCATCAGACCCTTGAAGACAATACCGTCACCATCCGCGACCGTGATACCATGTTGCAGGAAAGAATTTCGGCTGATGGGATTTCTGCAGTGGTAAAGGGGAAGATGTAAATTTAACAAGGTGCCAGGCGGGTTTTCAGTTGGAATTGAAACTGAAATCCGGGTTTTTCGATTCAGTAGCCGGCTTTATTTTTAATCTTTTCTTTCTTTTTTCAAATTTTTTTTAAAAAGACTTGACTTTTCATGTTAGAATTATCTAACTTTGTGTTAGAAATATATAACAAATTCTTGTCCTATGAAAAAATCGTATCTTGTAGTTATCGTGGCACTGGCCGTGATATTTACAACCGGCGTTTGGTTATTCAATGCAGGTTTTGACATCAGCCGGATTGAAATCATGCAATTTGGAGTGATCGCGCTGCTGGTCATTTTTGCACTGTTCATCGGTTATAGCCAGTTTAAGAGTGAGCGACGGGGCGAACCGGCAGAGGACGAACTGTCCAAAAAAATCATGATGAAAGCCTCTTCCCTCTCTTATTTCATTTCAATTTATTTTTGGCTTGCACTGATGTACATAAGTGACAAAACCAAGTATGACACTGAGGTGTTGTTCGGTACAGGAATACTCGGAATGGGCGTAATCTTTGCAGTTTGCTGGCTGATCATCCGGTGGAGGGGCATAAAAAATGGATAACAGGATCAGGGAACTGCGCGCGCGTTATGACCTGACCCAGGATGACCTGGCGCGAAAAGTGGGAGTTAGGCGCGAGACCATTGTATTCCTCGAAAAGGGAAAATACAATCCGTCATTGAAGCTGGCATGGGATATTGCAAAGGTTTTTCAGGTGCCAATCGAAGAAGTTTTTATTTTTGAAGAAAATATGGACTCAACCGGATGAAAAAGGGAAAGGTGGAACATTTTCTCATGCAGGCCTGGCGTGTTCTGAAGGTTCTCATGATTGCGGCAGGCGTTTTTTCCATGGCGATGATCATCCTGGCACTCACATCGGCTCCTTTCTGGATTTGGTACGGAATGGGCGTTAAAAAGGCCGGTATTCACAGGTCTCCCGATTTCATCGTCGTGATGGGTGGCGGCGGAATGCCCAGCGAATCGGGGCTGATGCGGTGCTGGTATGCATCCAAGGTAGCCAATCATTTTACACGGTCGCGTATCATCATTGCACTCCCCGGAGATTCCAAAGATAGCCTGAGTTCGGTAAACCAGATGAAGAAAGAAATGGAACTGCGTGGGGTAGCCGGTGAGCGAATTATTCTCGAAGATTCAGGAACAAACACGCGGGATGAAGCGCTGCGGGTTATGAGATTAATTCAAAACCTGGAGATAAGGTCCCACGATGATGCTTTACCGCCCAAGATGGAGCCATTATCAAAGGCCAGTGGTGATCCCATGCATGGTAATGGTCCCTCCTCAACTGTCGCTGATAAATCGTCATCCCTCGCTGATCAGTCGTCCGCTGTGGCCTGTAATTCCTCTTTGCTGATTGTGACCTCCCCCGAACATTTATACCGGGCCATGCTTACCTTTAAAAAAGCTGGTTTCCTGAAGGTCGACGGGGTCCCTGCCTTTGAAAAAACCATAGAAGCCGATCTGAGTTTCGATTCACGGAAACTTGGAGCGAAAACCTGGGTCCCCGATGTTGGCCGGAACATCACGATCCGTTACCAGTTCTGGCTGCATATGGAATACGAACTGCTCGTTCTGAGGGAGTACTTTGCGCTGGCTTATTATAAGTTGCAGGGATGGATATGATCCTGAATTCTTCAACTGCACCATAAACGTATCATCCCGCCTGTCCACCAGTTCACCTGTCCACTTGTCCACCGGTCCACTAGTCCACCTGTCCACTTGTCCACCGGTCCACCAGTCCACTAACCCACCAGCGCCCTACTTCACCGTTTATTAAAAAAATTCATCGTCCTCTCCGTTCCAATCAGGACAAAACTTTTGATCAGTTCAACGGTGGTTTCTATCCGCGGGATCAGGATCTTTGTTTCATCAGCAGTCCACCGGCCCAGTACGTAATCTACCTGGTAACCCTTGGCAAAATCGTTGCCGATGCCGACTCGCAGGCGAGCAAATTCTGTGGTCTCGATAGTTTCGATAATGCTGATAAGCCCGTTATGGCCCCCGTCGCTCCCTTTGGCTTTCAGGCGGAGCGCTCCCAGCGGAAGAGCCAGGTCATCAACGATCACCAAAATATTCTCCTTGGGGATATCCTCTTTTTGCATCCAGTACCTTACCGACTTTCCGCTTAAATTCATGTAAGTAGTCGGTTTTATGACAACCAGCGTACGCCCCTTGAGGGTCATCCTGGCAACAGAGGCAAGCCGTGCAACCTCGAACGTTGCTTTAAAATTCAAAGCCAAAGCATCGGCAACGATAAAACCTATGTTGTGCCGTGTATCGGCATATTCATCCCCTATATTTCCAAGACCGACGACCAGGTATTTCATGATGTGCTAATGTGCTAATGTGCTGATATGTTTATGTTTTGATTTTTTGATGTGCTCAATCAAA
>CAZPWZ010000088.1:5187-8174 GCA_964590675.1 uncultured Draconibacterium sp. | reverse complement strand
TCGGTAACCAAAAGGGTAGAGGATGCCATCTCGTCACTGGAGGATATTGACAATATCCAGAGTACATCAGCGGAGGGGAATTCAGTGGTGGTGATCATTTTCAAGAGCACTGCCGACATGGAAAAGGCGCTGGATGACGCCACGCGCAAGGTGGCCAACATTGAATACCTTTTCCCGAAAGATGTGCGGAAGCCGATCATCAGCAATTTCAGCATGGACGATATTCCCATCATGCGGCTCGGAATTACTTCGACCATACCATCAACGGAATTATATGAACTGGTGAAAAACAAGATCAAGCCGATGATTTCCACAATCAACGGGATTTCACAGGTTGACATCGTGGGAGGGGAGGAGCGTGAGATCCGCATCAATATTGACAATGAGAAGCTGAAGGCGCACCGGATCTCGATCCTGCAGGTAACCCAGGCGATACAATCGGCCAATATGGAATTTCCTACCGGGAAGATCAAGGACCGTAGCCAGGAGGTTATCATCCGGCTGTCGGGGAAGTTTCTTGCTTTGGAGGACCTGAAAAACCTGGTGATCAGCACGGGTGCTGACGGAAGCCCTGTGAGACTCGAAGATATTGCGGAGGTGCATGATACCAAGAAGGAGACTTCCTCGATAAACCGTTTCAACGGGCAGACTTCTGTTGGTTTACTGATTTTCAAGCAACCTGATGGAAACGAGGTTGAGGTTTCCAAAAAAGTCAGGGAAACCATGACCCACATTGAGGATATTTACAAATCCAAGGAGATTAAGTTTGCCATTGCCAATGATACCTCTGAGTTTACACTTACTTCGGCCAATGCAGTGATGAAGGACCTGCTCCTGGCGATATGCCTGGTGGCACTGGTCATGCTGGTCTTTTTACACAGCCTGCGCAACTCCTTCATCGTGATGATCGCCATTCCCGCTTCGCTGATATCGACCTTCACCGCGATGTACATGCTCGATTTCTCCCTCAATATCATTTCAATGATTGCCATGTCGCTGGTAATCGGAATCCTGGTGGATGACTCCATCGTGGTACTGGAGAATATTTACAGGCACATGGAGATGGGCAAGAAGCGGAGACAAGCATCGCTCGACGGACGAAACGAAATAAACTACACGGCACTTTCGATCACCCTGGTGGACGTCGTGGTCTTTCTTCCCATTGCCCTGATCTCGAGCATGATCTCGGGGTTGTCGCGGCAGTTTGCCCTGGTTGTGGTCATTTCGACATTGTTAAGTCTCTTTGTTTCATTTACGGTAACACCCCTGCTTGCCTCGCGGATGGCGAAACATTCCCATTTTCGCAAAGGGAGCCTGATGGAACGCATCATCTCTGCTTTTGAACGAGGGTTAGCATCATTTACTGAAGGTTATATCAAGGTGATCGCATGGTCGTTGCACCATAAAACCATCGTCCTCGTTGGCACGACCATCCTGTTCTTCGCCTCCCTTTCACTGGTGATCGGCGGTTTTATCGGCAGTGAGTTTATCAGCATGGGCGACCGGGGAGAGATCATCATCCAGATGGAACTACCGAAGAATGCAAGCATAGAACAAACCAATAAACTGACGCTCGAAGCTGAAAAATTTCTGCAGGCACAACCCGAGGTAGTGAGTGTTTTCACCACGGTGGGCGGCACCACCAGTTTTTTCGAAGCTGCCGGGAATGCTTACAAATCGGAACTCCATGTAAAAATGGTTGAACAGGAAAAGCGGGCCATTACCTCCGAGATTTTTGCCATCAACATGAAAAAGGAGCTGATGAACCTCCTGCCCGGCACAAAGGTTCGTTCCACCATTGTGTCACTGATGGGCACCTCTGATATGGATCCGATCCAGGTTGTAATGTGCGGCCCAAATCTCGATACGCTTACTGTTTGGTCGGAGAGGGTGATGACCGAGATGAAAAAGGTGCCCGGCACCTATGAGGTAAAACTTTCGGTCGAAGCCGGAAATCCAGAAGTGGATATCAGGATTGACAAGGATAAGATGGCAACACTCGGACTGTCGACCGCAATGGTTGGGATGACCCTCCAGAATGCATACAGCGGTAACACCGATGCCCGTTACAGGGATGGCGATTCAGAATATGACATCAATGTAATGATGGATCAGTTTGACCGCAACAGTATCAACGATGTTTCGGGGCTTTCATTCATCAATGACAGAGGACAAAGCATCCGCTTGAACCAGTTCGCCTCCATCAGACCCTCGAGCGGCACCACCCAGCTCCAGCGTTACAACCGTGTTCCTTCGGTAACGGTGCAATGCCAGGTTATCGGCCGCCCAGTTGGGTCGGTAGGTGAGGATGTCATGAAGGCGGTGAATGGCATGCAGCTCCCTGCTGAAATTGTGATCATCCCCGAGGGTGACATGAAATACCAGGCTGAAGCATTCGGAAGCATGGGGCTTGCTTTCCTGGCATCAATCCTGTTTGTATACCTGATCATGGTTGCCCTTTATGATTCCTACATCTATCCGTTTGTGGTGCTTTTCTCCATCCCGCTGGCCATCATCGGCGCCCTGCTTGCCCTGGGACTAACCATGCAGTCACTGACGATTTTCTCGATACTGGGCATGATCATGCTTGTGGGACTGGTAGGTAAGAATGCAATACTGCTGGTCGATTTCACCAACCAGTCGAGGATGGAGGGTCATTCCACAATGGATGCGCTGCTGTTGGCAGGCAGGGTGCGAATGCGCCCTATTCTCATGACGACGCTGTCGATGATCTTCGGGATGATGCCCATAGCGCTGGCTTCAGGAGCAGGTTCAGAATGGAAGAACGGCATGGCGTGGGCGCTCATCGGCGGATTAACAAGCTCCCTGTTCCTTACCCTGATTGTAGTTCCGGTTGTTTATTACCTGGTCGATTCCCTGAAGTCGAAAATGTTCGGGAAATTGAGGATACCGGCTGACGATGTGACTGCAACCAAATAACCATTGGTAAAAATTTTCTGAATTTTTAAAAAATTGTATACTTTTAC
>CAZPWZ010000088.1:0-5177 GCA_964590675.1 uncultured Draconibacterium sp. | reverse complement strand
AAGATTTACAATCTAAAAGTATATTTATGAAAACAGGAAAAATTTACCTTGGCCTGATAGCCATTATGGCAGTCTTGCTGCTTAATTCATGCACTCCGCCCGTCACGCTGACCAGCTGGAAAAACCCGGAATCCAAAGCCCAGGTTTCAAAAGTGGCGCTTATGCCAATGTTTGAAAAACTGGAATACATGAAACCATTCGAACAATCGATGGATGCCTATTTCGAAAAACAGGGTCTTAAAACTTTGGGTTCACTTGACTTTCTGAATCCGAATATCAAATATTCCATTGATGAGATCAAGAAAAAATGCGATAGCCTTGGTGTTGATGGCATTTTGGTTTTTATATATAAAGGAACGGATAAAAGCGAAAGCTATGTCCCACCAACTACTTATTATACAGGTGGTTACGGAGGTTATTGGGGCGGTGGCTACTGGGGCGGCGGATATTACGGCGGCTATTATGGCGGCGGTACCGTTTCAACCGGAGGATACTGGACTACCACCTCTGTGATCAACCTTTCAGCCAGCCTTTATTGCTGGGGATCAAAAGATGCTGTATGGACTGGTGAAATAACAATAACAGATATGGATTATGTGGACCAGGCTGCAACTGAGATTGCCCAGGATGTTTTTGCCGACTGGCAGAAAAACGGGCTGCTGAAACCTATTGTGACTGCCAAGAAATAACTTGATCCCAGCGATCTGTAAATAGCATATTTTCAAAGGTTTAATTAAATTTTTCTCTAAAAATTCAGCCATGAAAAAGTATATAGCAGAATTAATCGGAACATTTAGCCTGGTGTTTTTTGGCTGTGGATCGGCCATATTTGCCGGAAACTTGCAGGTTGGACCCGCTGGCATCGGTTTACTGGGCATTTCGATTGCCTTTGGTTTTACTGTTGTTGCGATGGCCTATGCCATAGGTGGAATTTCCGGTTGCCATGTCAATCCGGCCGTAACAATCGGTGTGCTGGTTGCCGGAAAAATGGAGGTGAAAGATGCCATCGGATATATCATCTCACAATGCATCGGTGCCATTTTCGGTGCAGCAGTGCTGTACCTGATCCGCAGCGGTCAACCCGGCTGGGAAATGGGTGAATGGGCATTGGGGTCCAACGGCTGGGGTGAAGGTTACCTGGGCGGATACAACACGCTCAGTGCTTTTTTAATCGAAACAGTGATGACATTCCTTTTTCTATTTGTTATCCTGGCTGTTACATCCAAATTTGGAAATGGAACCATGGCTGGTTTAGCAATCGGGGTCACCCTGATGCTGATTCACCTGGTCACCATCCCGGTTACTGGAACCTCGGTGAATCCTGCCCGTAGTCTTGGACCGGCAATATTTGCCGGGGGAAAGGCGTTTGCCCAGCTATGGCTGTTTTTCATTGCCCCGATCCTGGGTGCAGTGCTGGCAGCCCTAGCATGGAAATTTGGGTTTGAGAAAGATTAGCCGTTAGCTCCTGCAATTTAACCTGCATCGTCCTGTAGTCTTTAACGGAATACAGGGCGATGTTTTTGTTTTTCTTTTATATCATAAAATGCCGTCAAACCGGAAAATATACTGGGCTTTGTTTGTTCTGCTGGCAGTGTCGGCCGTGGTTCGCGGATTCATTGCCGGATTCATTGAATTGGGAAACGATGAAGTTTATTACTGGACCTACGCCAAGTTTCCGGCCTTGAGTCATTTCGACCATCCGCCCATGGTGGGTTTCATGATCCAGTTTTTTACCTTGAATCTCACCCTTGACAGTGAATTTTTTCTGCGCCTGGCATCTGTGATCCTGGGAACCCTCAGTACGGGCATGATGTTCCTGATAGGCCGTCATATAAAAAATCCACTTACGGGATTATATGCAGCGCTCCTTTTTACGGCATCATTCTATGGCTTTATACTCAGCGGTACCTTTATTCTTCCCGATACGCCCCAGGTCTTTTTTTGGCTGGTGACCCTTTACCTGCTGTTAAAATCGCTGCCTGACCATGATCCAACACCTGTAACCAGGAATTTTCTCTTCTATGCAGGCGTGACGGCCGGCCTGGCCTTGCTGTCGAAGTACCATTCTGTTTTTCTGCTTGCCGGGGCCTTCATGTTCATCCTGCTTTATAATCGCAAGTGGTTTACCATCAAGGAAACATATGGCGCTTTTTTCATATTCGTACTCCTTTTTATCCCGGTTGTTTTCTGGAACATCGAAAATGATTTTATCAGTTTCACCTTTCATGAAAACCGTGTGAGCATTACTGAATCAGGGTTCCAGCCTCAGTATTTCCTCACAGAGATCGCCGGTCAGTTTTTTTACAATAACCCGGTGAATGTCGTGATCATCATCATCTCGCTTGCAGCGTTGCTCAGGGGGAAGCAGTTTCTGGACATATCTTACCGGCGCATCATTTTATGGACAAGTATTCCGCTGATTGCTGTTTTTCTTTCATTCTCCCTTTTCCGCAGCACCCTTCCGCACTGGACCGGACCGGGTTACCTTGGTCTTATCCTCATTGCAGCTGCCTATCTGGCTGAACCGGGAAGGAGAGAATCGACCCGCAGGCTGGTGCCATGGCCAGTTGCACTGTCACTGACCTTTATAATGGCTATTATCATCCTGGCTGTCGGACAGATCCGTTTTGGTTGGATCCCGTTAAAGCGCTGGAAGGTTCATGATATTTCACTCGACATGTACGGCTGGAAGCAGCTGGGCGGGAAATTCGCTGCCATGGTCAAGTGGGACGAAGAGCATTTTCTTATCGATAAGGGATCACCGATCCTTACATTCCGCTGGTTCCCGGCGGCAAACTTCGATTATTACCTCGGACGCAATATCAATATGCCCGTTTATGCCCTGGGAGAACTTGAGCGAATTCATAAGTACAATTGGATCAATCAGATACGCGGAAATCTGAAACATGGAAGCGATGCCTATTATATTGCATTGAGCGATGATTATGAAGATCCTGTTGCTTTGTACGGAACGCTTTTCGATATGATTTTACCTTCTGATACCCTTTTTATCACGAGTGGCATGGATACGGTCCGTAAGGCGTTTGTATTCAGGTTGGTCGATCTGAAGCAGGACATGAACTTCGGGCGCGATAAATATGCCACTCCGCAGAGCATGGAACAGGCACATACCCTGGCCTTTTTTCTGAACCAGATCCGGTCCGACAGGCAATATCTCGACATCCTGGAGAAACGATCGGTCAAACTGAAATTGCCGTTGAACGACCTGATCAGGGAAGAGGCAATCAAAATGCTGGAAGAATCAAAGAAAAAACTGGTTATCCCCGACACAAACCGAATAAACCAGCCCTGACCCCACTCCGAAAAGGCCGACCAATTGGATTCTGAGCGATTTTCTCTGAATATGTCTTTTTCGGAATGGACTCACCGCGTCCCGTAATTACTTCGGGCCCACCATCTTTTTCGGATCCACGGCGCGGTTGAAATCCTCTTCGGAAATCAATCCCGATTCCATCGCAGCCTGGCGCAGTGTTTTATGCTCCTGGTGTGCCTTTTTGGCAATTTTAGCTGAATTATCATATCCTATGATCGGGTTCAGTGCCGTAACCAGCATGAGGGAATTTTCAAGGTTTTTGTTGATAGCGGCCATGTTTGGCTCAATCCCGAGTGCACAGTTGTCGTTGAATGAAACACAGGCATCGCCGATCAATCGTGCCGACATCAGCAGGTTAGAGATCATCAGCGGTTTGAATACGTTCAACTGAAAGTGGCCGCTGATACCGCCGATATTGATGGCCACATCGTTGCCGAGCACCTGGGCGCACACCATGGTCATGGCTTCCGGCTGGGTGGGGTTTACCTTGCCGGGCATGATGCTGGAGCCAGGTTCATTTTCAGGGAGCCTGAGCTCCCCGATGCCGCAACGCGGACCGGAGGCCAGCAAACGGATGTTGGAGGCAATATGCATGAGGCTGACGGCCAGTGTTTTCAGGGCGCCTGATGTTTCAACCATCGCATCGTGGGCCGAAAGTGACTCAAATTTATTTTCAGCCGTGACAAACGGCAGGTTGGTGAGTTCTGCGATCTTTTTTGCCACCAGCACATCATACCCTTTGGGTGCATTTAGACCAGTGCCAACAGCCGTACCGCCAAGTGCCAGTTCCGAGAGATGCGGAAGGGTGTTCTTCAGCGCTATCAACCCATGTTCCAGCTGGGAAACATAACCTGAAAATTCCTGGCCCAGGGTGAGCGGGGTTGCATCCATCAGGTGGGTGCGGCCTGTCTTTACGATCTCTTTGAATTCCTCAGATTTCCTGGCAAATGTGCTCTTCAGCAATTCCACCCCGGGGATTGTTGTTCCGGTCACCATCTGATAGGCAGCAATGCTCATGGCTGCCGGGAATGTATCGTTCGAAGATTGCGATTTATTTACATCATCGTTGGGATGGATCACGGTTTTTCCCTCTCCTCCGAGCACGCCGCCATGCAGGACATGGGCACGGTTTGCAATCACCTCATTGAGATTCATGTTGGTTTGGGTTCCCGAACCTGTTTGCCAGATCACCAGCGGAAACTGACTGTCATGCTGGCCATCAAGGATTTCATCACAAACCTTCACTATCAGTTCCATTTTTTCTTTTGGCAGCACCCCGAGGTCAGCATTCACCATCGCGGCGGCTTTCTTGAGGATGGCCATTCCCCGGATCATCTCTTTTGGCATCGAACCGGGCTCGCCGATCTTGAAATTGGTGAGCGAACGCTGTGTCTGTGCTCCCCAGTATTTATCCATGTCAACCTCGATGGGTCCCATGGTGTCTTTTTCGATACGTGTCTTCATGGCTGCATTGGTTTTGGTTTGTTACGGGAAATTATTTCAGCAAAGGTTCAATATTTTCAACAGGATCGCCGATCACGGCCTTAAATCTGCCCTCCACGACCGGGCGCTGCATGAGCTTCGGGTTTTGAAGGATGATCTTGATCAACTCATGTTCTTCGAATTTTTTCCCCTTGAGGTTTTGTTTAAAATAGGCCTCCTGGGTCCGCATCAGATCTGCTGGTTTTTTATTCAGCTTGATGAGCAGCTGCTCCATCTCCTTTTCCGTCATGGGATGTTTAAGATATTCAACTACCTCATATGCCTTGCCCGATGCCTGGAGAAACTGAAGTCCGGCCCGGGATTTTTTACACTGCGGATTGTGATAGATCTTTAACATATT
>CAZPWZ010000087.1:0-8296 GCA_964590675.1 uncultured Draconibacterium sp. | reverse complement strand
CAGCCCTGTATGATGTGCAACTGACTACCTACAACTCCATCGGTCCGGCCACCATAAGCAAACAGGATTATATCATAAGCGGAGGATATGCACTGCCTTTTGAAGAATCATTTGCTTCTGGATTTGATACCCACCACTGGAAGATCGAGAATCCTGACCTATCCATCACCTGGGATACCATAACAGTTGGTGGAATCGTTTCCGGGTCGAAAGCCGTCTGGATGAACTTCTTCGACTATACCGGCATCACCCGCCGTGACCAGCTGATCAGCCCGGTCCTTGACTTCACCGGCTACAGCGGAGTAAGCCTGAGTTTCAGGCATGCCTACGAACAGCGGGTCCGCAAAGATTCACTGATCATAAAAATTTCACAGGATTGCGGGACTACCTGGGAACGCGTGTGGGGCATGGGTCCCAATGGCACACCGAACATGTTTGTGACCCACCCGAGTACCTTGAACTCTTTTTACCCGCAGTCGACGGATGATTGGTGCGGCGGAAGCTACGGTGTTGGTTGTTATTTGATCGACCTGACCCCATGGACAGGCAAACGCGACCTGAAACTGATGTTTGAATCATTCAATTATTATGGCAACAACCTCTTCCTGACTGATATCAGTGTAAACGGACCGGTGAGTACTTCCGATAAGGCAGGCGCTGAACAATTGATCAACGTATATCCCAATCCGTCCGACGGGCAATTTAACCTGTCCATGACCGGCACACAGCAGGATGTATGGCTTACCGTTCTCAACCCCCAGGGTGAAGTCGTTCATGCAGCGACCATGACGAATAAACCAGGGTCATATCCTTACAAACTTGATCTTTCCGGGTTTGCGAAAGGGATGTATTTCCTCCGTTTGACAAGTGTTTCATCAACACAAGTTGAAAAGATTATCATAAAATAGCCAGATGACCAAAGGTTTTATAACAGTTATCCTGTTCCTGCTTGTATTCTCCTCCATGGGACAAGGCTGGCGCAACGCAGAGATGGAAGTCCGGGTGTTTATTGACAGTCCCGCCGACCTTGACATCCTCAATAAGCTTGATATCGACTGGGAGCTTGTTTCGGCCAGGGATGGTACGGTTCGGGTTTACCTGGTACCTGATGAACTTAAAAAACTCGAAACCAGCAAACTTCGCCACCAGGTCACCATCGATGACCTCAACAGGCACTATGAGCATTTCTGGGATAACCCGATGGTTCCACCCGGATACTACACGTATGAGCAGATCATCTCCATCGCCGACAGCCTGGTAACCAACTTTCCGCTGATCTGCAATAAGATAAGCTGGGGAACTTCAGTTGGCGGCAGGCAGCTGGCTGTTTTGAAAATCAGTGATAACGTTTATGATGATGAGCCTGAGGCAGAAATCATGTTCGATGGCGGCATCCATGGGGACGAAGTGGGCGGATCGCAGAATATCATCATGTTTGCCCGTGATCTGTGCCTCGGGTATAACTCAGATCCCACCATCACTGATCTTGTCAATAACCGGGAGATCTGGTTATACCTGATGGTAAATCCCGATGGCCGGGCTTCGATGTCGCGATACAACAACAATGGGGTCGACTGTAACCGCGACAATGGGTATATGTGGGATGGCGAGGGTTTCAGTCCCGGCGCTTTTTCACAGGTTGAGACCAGGGCACTCCGCAACGGGATCCTGGGTAACCAATTCGTGGTATATACCAATTTTCACAGCGGAACCGAGGTCCTTTCCTACCCGTGGAGTTATCGTGCAGCCATGACACGCGATAATGCCCATCTCGACCAGATGGCTTCTGTTTATGCCGCCAGTTCAGGGTATTCAAGCCTGCAGTACGGGCAGGGATACAATATCATGTATGCCATAAACGGGAGCACCAAGGATTTTCAATATGGCAGCCTCGGAAATATTGGCTGGTCCATGGAAATATCCAACCTCAAGCAACCACCTTCATCACAGATCAGCTACTACTACGACATCAATAAACCAGCAATGCTCGAAATCATTGACCGGTGCGGATGGGGTGTTACAGGAACGGTAACGGATTCGGTTACGGGCGAACCCGTCAGCGCCAGTGTTTGGGTAAATGATTTTTACCCGGTGTATACTGATCCGGTTGTTGGTGACTACCACAAATATGTATTGCCTGGCAACTATTCGATCAGGATCATGGCAAACGGCTACCAGACCAAAACAATTTCCGGTATCGGAGTGCCAACGCAGGGTGCCGTGACTACCAATTTTCAGCTGTCGCCGGAAACCTCTTATAGCGCCTTTAAGGTTATGAGCTGCCGCATCCCGGGAAATAATTTCGGAGATGAGGGATATACCCCGGGAGTTATTGGAAAAGCAGACTCAGTTCCCTATTCCCTGGGAAAAAACGGGTGGATCGTGCTCGATATGAAAGATACGATATGCGACGGACCGGGTGCCGACTTCAAAGTTATACAGAAAGGATCGCCAGCCAAGGCTTTTACAGTGTCGGGCGGCAATAATATGGACGGCCCATTCACGACAATCGGGATTGGAAACGGCACAACGAATTTCGATATCGGCCCGGCGCAACTCAGCAAGATCCGCTACCTCCATATCAAGGATAATGGTGTTGGCCCGGCCTACGGCACAGGGGTGGGATTTAACCTCGATGCCGTGGAAATGATCAACCCTCCCCTGATCGTCAATTTTTCATCCAGCAGCATTCAACCATGTGCCGGTACCACGGTCAATTTTACGGATCAGTCGGTCGGTAATCCAGTATCATGGGCGTGGACTTTCCAGGGAGGAAATCCATCGACATCTGCATTACAGAATCCGGTCAATATTGAATATGACACCCCCGGAATTTACAATGTGACCCTGTCGATAAGCAACGGTGTTACCTCCAGCTCAAAAATCAAATCAGGATTTATTACCGTGTTAACCGCCCCGCTGATCCATCTTGGCAATGACACATCCATTTGTGCCGGGCAGTCAATCGTTTTAGATGCAGGGATCCCTGCAGCCACCTATCTCTGGTCGACCGGAGATACAACCCAGGCCATCACGGCCGACTCATCGGGAACAGGATATGGGTCACGCGATTACTGGGTCCGCGTTTCAGATGGTTCGGATTGCGATGGCCACGACACCATCACGGTAACTTATGATGACTGTACCGGCCTTATCGGACATGAGTTGACATCAGGGGTATCTGTTTATCCCAATCCGGCTGAAAACCAATTCCTGCTTGATATCAGCGGTCATGATGGCGGCACCTGGCAGTTATTCTCCATGGATGGAATCGAAGTGTTAAAATCAGATATTTCATCGGATCAGTATGTTACGACAGTGAATATCAGTGCCATGCCCAAAGGAATTTATTTCCTGCGTGTTCAGAAGGAGAACCACATCATCGTAAAAAAACTCATCATTCTGTAAAATGCAATTGTTTTTCATTTCTTCCTTTGAAGGCAATGCCTGCGTGTTAAGTGAGGAAGAATCATGGCATTGCATGAAGGTTTTGCGTCTTAAGGAGGGGGATGAGATTAACCTGGCCAACGGGAAAGGGTGTTTATTTCGCGGGGTTTTGACAAAAATCCATCAGAAAGGATGCCTGGTCGAAATAAAAGAAACCCGGCAGTTTCCGCGTAACCCATGGCAAACGCATGTTGCCATTGCCCCGACTAAAAACATCGATCGTTTTGAGTGGTTTTTGGAGAAGGCAACTGAAATAGGAATTGACGAAATTACCCCGTTGATTTGTGAACATTCAGAACGTGAAATAGTTAAACTGCCCCGGCTTGAAAAGGTATTGGTTTCCGCCATGAAACAATCGCTGAAGGCCTGGTTGCCTGAACTCCATGAGCCAGTAAAGTTCAGGGATCTGATATCGCGTGAATTAAGGGGGCAGAAATTCATCGGATACTGTGAAACCGGTGGTGAGTCGGCACTTGAAAGCATCTATATCCCGGGGAAGGATGCAGTCATTCTCATCGGGCCGGAAGGAGATTTTTCAAAAAAAGAGGTTGAAACCGCCACCATGGCCGGTTTTATTCCTGTCAACCTGGGAACCAGCCGCTTACGCACCGAAACTGCAGGAATCGTGGCATGTCATACGATTGAGCTGCTGAACAGGATGAAGGCACGGGACAGGTGACAATTTACGATTTACGGTTTACGATTTACGATTTTTGCCTATTGCCTGTTGCCTATTGCCTATTGCCTGTTGCCTAATGCCTAATGACTATTGCCTGTTGCCTAATGCCTATTGCCTATTGCCTATTGCCTAATGCCCATTGCCTCGTGAATCGTTTATCTGAAAGTGTAAATCAAATATTATCTATGATTCCCCGAAAATACTCATACTTAGGTTTCCTGACATTACTCGGTATATTTATTGGAACGACCTCTTTTAAGCCGCCTTCATTCCAGATTGCTTTGCTGAAATATTCCGGCGGAGGCGATTGGTATGCAAATCCTACCTCATTGCCAAATCTGGTAAAGTTCTCCAACCGGAATCTATCGACCAATATCAGTGAAGATATTGCAACGGTTGACGTTGGCAGTTCTGAGATCATGAATTATCCGCTGGTGCACATGACCGGTCACGGAAATGTTGTTTTTTCAGACCAGGAGTTGCAAAACCTCCGGAATTACCTGATGGCTGGGGGATTTCTCCATATCGACGACAATTATGGAATGGATAAATTCATCCGGCCCCAGTTTAAAAAGATATTTCCTGAACTTGAATTGACTGAATTGCCATTTGACCACCCGATCTATCACCAGAAATACAATTTCCCAAGAGGATTGCCCAAGATTCATGAACACGACGCCAAAGCACCGCAGGGATTCGGTCTCATTTACGAAGGCCGCCTGGTGCTCTTCTATACTTACGAATGTGACCTTGGCGACGGATGGGAGGACCCTGCCGTTCATGGCGACTCGGAACAAGCCCGGCTCAAGGCCCTGCAAATGGGAGCCAACATCCTCCAATATGTTTTCACCGCAAAATAGCCTGCTTCTCCCATACTTTTTATAACTTTGACCGCTATTCTGACTCTACATGGGAAAACTCTACGACAAACTCGCCGGGGATGTTCGTTTCATTGAAGGATTTAAAGCCTGCCTCAACTGCGGAACCTGTACCGCTATATGTCCTGCTGCAGAATTTTATAATTATCAGCCCCGCCAGATTGTCGATATCCTGCAAACCCGCGATGATGAGCAGATAGAAGCACTGTTGAAAAGCGAGACCATCTGGTATTGCGGTGAATGCATGTCATGTGTTACCCGTTGTCCGCGTGGGAATGCTCCCGGGCTGCTGATCACGGTTTTACGCTCGGTATCACAGGAACTTGGCTATTTTGTGGAATCTGAAAAGGGGCGGCAGCAGCTTGCCATAAAACGGACTGTTGGCGAGTGGATATTGGAATATGGATATTGCCTCTACCCTTCCGAAATAATCCCTGAAATGCATCCCGAACAGGGCCCGATATGGGAATGGGAACATGAGCATATGGATGCCGTGATGCACCGGCTTGGGGCCAATTATAAACAGACCGGTCCTGGCATACTTCGAAAAATCCCGGTAGAAGACCTGGACGAGGTTCGGCGGATCTTTGATGAAACCGGAGGTACGGAGCGTTTCCGGCAAATCGAGGAATTTTCGCGCATCAAGGCTGAAGAAATGGGAATATGCCTCAGCGAAGGACTTGACAACCCGTATCTGAGGCATGTATATACAACCAACGGGAAGGATCACACGAAAGAAAAATGAAAATCGAAGGTAAACGGAATACCCGGAAAGAAAGATGAAAATCGAAGGAAAACGGAATATCTGGAAGGATTATCAAAAGGAGATCGCATCCGACCGCTTTTTCTATGTCAGGAGTTGTGTGCGGCAAAACTTTTTTCCTGGCTCTGAAAAGACTTTCCTTCGCATAATGAAGGATGAATTACACAAAGATATTTTCGAAAATGCTGCCCACACAACCTGTTCCGGGATCGGTTATCATAGCGACGTGGTGCCTTTTGAAACCGCCATGACCATGGTCGCGCGACAGTTCTCCATCATGACTGAATCGGGCTATGAAAATTTCACCACTTCATGCATCACCTCCTTCGGCCTCTATTCGGAGATCCTGGAAACCTGGCACCATTTCCCCGAAGTGGAAGAGCGCGTGCGGCAGCACCTGCTTAATGCGACCGGCCGTACATTCAAAAAACCAGCCAACCTTTCTCATGCGAGCGATGTTATCTTCAAATTCAGAAAAGAGATCGCAGCTGCCGGCAAATACAAACTGGTTAACCAGCATACAGGCAAGCCGCTGCAGGTGGTTGAACATATCGGCTGCCATTATTCGAAAATGTTTCCAGGCAAAGGGGTCGGAGGTGCCGAATACCCCTACGTGCTGGTCGGCATGATCGAAGATTGGGGCGGCGAAGTGATCGATTACCCCGAGCGCCGCCACTGCTGCGGGTTCGGATTCAGGCAGTACCTTGTGCAGGCCAACCGGGGTTACTCCATTGCCTGTTCAAAAAAGAAGTTCGATTCCATGGCGCCCTACAAGCCCGATTTCATCCTGACCAACTGTCCCGGTTGTCCCATGTTCCTCGACCGCTGGCAATATGCCATCAGCGAGATGGAAGGAATCACTTACGGCGAGAATGGATTGGGAATCCCTGTTTTAACCTATGAAGAGCTGGCAGGAATGATCCTTGGATATGATCCCTGCGACCTGGGATTACAGGCTCACCAGGTTCCTGTGGAACCATTGCTGGATAAAATCGGGATACCTTATGATTCACAACGCAAATTCCTGACCATGGATGGAAAATCGATGGGTCAGCCAAAATCGCCGGCCAACTTAAAATTTTACCAGCATGAATAACATCCTGCTTGATAACCGGGATAATAGTCATCAGGGTGAGTTGAAATCTTTACCCTGCAAAAAAATTAAGCAGCATGAGTAACCGGGTGGTCGTGATCGGAGCGGGCGTGGCCGGGATGACGGCAGCAGGTGCCCTGGCCGACCTCGGCCTGGAGGTGATCCTGCTGGAGAAAAAATCCGAGACCGGTGGTCATGTAAAAAACTGGGACCGGCTCTTTCCCAGCCGCCGCCCCGGTTCTGAGGTGATGGATTTTCTCGGTAAAGGTTTGAATGCCCGCGTCGATGCCCGGTGTGGCATAACCGTAAATGCCATCGAACGCCGTGACGGGCTGTTTACGATCGGCCTCGAAGGGGACCAGTCAATTTCAGCGAACAGCCTGGTCCTGGCGACCGGTTATGACCTGTTCGATGCACACAAAAAGGAGGAATACGGTTACGGGATCTATGATAATGTGATCACTTCGGCCGAACTGGAGGCAATCTTTAAATCGGGGCAAAAATTAACGACCCATGATGGAAAAACACCCCAGCGAATCGGGATCATCCATTGTGTTGGTTCCCGGGACGAAAAGGTTGGGAATCTTTACTGTTCAAAGGTTTGCTGCGTTACAGGGGTCAAACAGGCCATCGAGATCCGGGAAATGCTGCCCGATTGCGAAGTCTTTTCCTTCTACATGGATTTGCGCATGTACGACCGCAATTTCGAAGAGCTTTACTATGAGGCCCAACAAAAATGGGGCGTCAATTTCATCCGGGGCAGATTATCGGAATGTGCTGAAAATCCTGATCATTCGCTCATTCTGAAAACGGAGGATACCCTTACGGGCAGACCTTTGAAAATGAAAGTCGACATGCTGGTGCTGCTGGTTGGATTTGTTGCATCGCCTGAAACCCGGCGGATTGCCAGCATGCTTGGTCTGGAGTCGGGACCGGATGGATTTCTGCTGTCGGCCGATGAGCATGTTCATGACAACGGCACCGCCATCCCCGGAGTGTTTCTCGCCGGCGCCATAAAAGGCCCTGCATGCATTGTAAACACCATTGCCGATGCCAGGGCTGCCGCCTTGCAGGTTAAAACCTATCTTGAATCCCAATTATGAAAACGACCTGCATGGCCACGTCACGTCATCACGCGAATGTTTCACGTTTTTTGTCACACCGTCAGGTCACGATTTTTGTCACGCCGTCATGCTGTCACGGTGTTGCCTTGAATTATATTCACATCGTCCCGATATGGTAAACTTCGGCTACAGCATTCTTCGTGACGAATCGATCGATTTCGACCGGAATGACAAGCGCATTGCCGAATTCCTGACTGCGCGCGAGCCAACGAAAAACCTCTACATTGGATGCGGAGGCTGCACTTCGACCTGCTCAACCGGCCACTTCGTAGATTTTAATATCAGGCGGGTACCAACATCGATCAGGCGTGG
>CAZPWZ010000086.1:0-8344 GCA_964590675.1 uncultured Draconibacterium sp. | reverse complement strand
TTGTGTGCATCCACTTCAATAAAAGGGATCGTAATTTCATCATTCACCCGTTTTTTCCAATGCATTGCCATTCGAAGCGGGTTGAAATCGGTAACCAGTAATCCGGCATCGATTTGATTCACAAAGCCTGGAACAACCAGGTCGGGTGATCCATTTAACAGGTAAAAAGGGATGTTGAAAGCTGACAGCCTGGATTCAACCTCCTGCAAACCCTTCAACATAAATGAATAATGGCGCCTTGTCGCCACAAGATAATTAGGAACAAGGCAAAATAACACAACCAGCGGCTGTCCCATTGCCAATGCCCTTTCCTGGGCGTATAGGAGCGCCCAGTTGTCGTCAGCCCGTTGATCACGCTGCATCCAGTAGATGACACAACCGGCACCCCGTTCAATATCGTTCATGCGGAAAATACGCGCAGGGTCAACCATAACATACTCTAAAACAAATTATTAATACATGGAAGCAAACAAACCGGATTGACTTATCCAGGATCAAAGCTGAAATTGTTCCAGGGTAAAATTAAGAAAAAATGAATTCTTAAGCTCATCCTGGATATGGACAAAGCTGCAATCATTGAAATTAAACCTGATTTACCTGATGAGCGTAAAGTTGCCGGTAGCCGTTTTAGTCTCTTTGACATCCAATAATTCATAGCTCACAACATAAACGTAAACATCAGCAGGACACGGCTCATTGGAAAGACTGCCAGTCCATCCTGTTTCAAGGTCGTTTGTTTCAAACATAAATTTACCCCATCGGTTGTAAATCGTCATGCGGTAACTGCCAATATTGAGTGCAACCGGACGAAAAACATCATTCAGCCCGTCACCGTTTGGTGTAAAGGAATTAGGGAACCAGAGTGAAGCAGGTGCATCAATCCTTACGAGTTTAGTAACGGTATCCATGCAACCGTCGGCGGAATAAACAACCAGCCTGACCTGGTAGTCTCCGCGGGTTGTAAATATATGACTGGGGTTAGGAATGTGAGACAATGTCGGACTACCGTCACCAAAATTCCACTCCCAGTTAACTATTGAATTCTGGTTGATCGTACTTTGATCATAAAACGGGACCTCTATGCTCGGCTTATTCGGAGTAAATCCAAAATCAGCTATGATATTCGTTGGATTTAGTAACGCATGAATCGTTGCCTTGCATCCATTTACCGCTGTCAGCGTGCAGCTATCTGACTTCCCAGTTCCAGGATCAATAACAGTTATCGATTGGGTTGTGTTACCATTACTCCATGCATATGAAAATCCGGGAGGAGCAGTCAATGTTGCCAGGCTGTCATAGGCGCAATAACTCACTGTAATCTCAAGCTTGCTGCATGAGGTCGAAAGATATGCATATCCATAATGGCCTCCGATCAGGCAATCTCTTGTTGTAAATACAATTGTAATTGTTTGTCCCAGGTAGGGAGATAAATCCAATCCCACAGTGGTCCAATCTTTCCAAAGAACAGGCAATTGAAAGGCGTTGCATATATTCCATCCCGGAAGGCCAGGATGAGGATAAACATAATAATAGCCGCAGGTTGAGTCAAACACCGCCCCGGTTTGATCTGTCACCTCAATCGTGAAACTTGGCTGATCTTCGGGCGAATGGCCAGGGTCCTGAAATACCACGGCGTACTTATAGATAAACAGATCAGATTCATCAGTTACATTGAGTGTATACCGGAGTTGTTCTGCCTTTGCCCCAATACTGTCATTCCCGAGCCTGGCGCAGTAGGATTCATTTGGGGGCAAGGTTTTCAAGGCGTAACACGTGTTTACATCCAGGGTTCCCGGGGCGGAAATGATCAAATGCCTGGGGTTACCAACTGAGTTGATAAAACCCTGGTTTTCAGCCGGGTTTTTAAAACTGCCATAAAAACCCTGCCAGTTATCGAAATTTCCCAGTTCAAAATCCGAATTAGGGCATGATGGCTGAACCTGCTGGCCATAGGTGGTCGAAAAGCAAAAAACACAAAAAATGATAATTGTGGTTAGTGATTTAATACTACGACAAAGGATGGTATTGAGCTGTTTATCTGATAGGCCTGTCAAGGATGTTTTGTATTCAAGCGTCAGGGTAAAGTTACAACAACTTTGAGGACAGCGGTTAAAACAAGCCGCAATTATTTTTCAAGCTGCAAAACCTTTGCCTACCCTTTGATCGTATACACAATAACAATGACCCGTAAAATGTATTTTGCACCAAAAAATATGGTGGACAATTCGCTAAATAGTGAAAAGTCAGGCCTTTTCATTCTCTCCTTTTGCCTTCCATATGAACGAAGCGGCAATGCTGCCGGCAAGGATAACAGCGATAATGCCAAGCGATACAAAAGGATTGAATTTGTAGAACTCTGAGATCAGCATTTTAATCCCTACAAATACAAGGATCAATGCAAGCCCGTAATGCAGGTATGTGAAATATTTCAATGATCCGGCAAGAGCGAAGTAAAGGGAACGCAATCCCATGATCGCGAAAACGTTGGAAGTGTAAATGATAAACGGATCATTGGTGATGGCCAGTATGGCAGGTATTGAATCAACGGCGAAGATCAGGTCGGTCGTTTCGACCAGCACCAGCACAAGTAAAAGCGGGGTGGCGTGCAACTTATGGTTCACCTTCACTGTGAATTTAGAATTGACGTAGCCGGTGGTGACAGGTATGTATTTCCGGATAAATTTCAGGAGTGGATTATTCTCAATATTGATTTTGGTTCCTTTGTCCCGGGCAATTTTTATCCCGGTAAGAATTAAAAAAGCACCAAATACATAAATGATCCAGTGAAATTTGGCGATCAGGGAAACCCCGGCAAATATAAATATGGCGCGCATGACCAACGCCCCGAGCACTCCCCAGAACAGCACCTTGTGCTGGTAGGCTGATGGTACCTGGAAGGAGGTGAAGATCAGCACGAAAACGAAAATATTGTCCACGCTGAGTGACTTCTCAATGATATAGCCGGTTAAGAACTCTATCGCCCTGACCTCCCCGGAATAATACCATACCCCTGCATTGAAAACAAGGGCGAGAAAAATCCAAACCGCACTCCAGATGATGGCCTCCCTGAATTTTACTTCATGTGCTTTTCTGTGAAAGAGTCCAAGGTCAATCGCAAGCATCAGTAATACAAATAAATTGAATCCGACCCAGAGCAAAATTGTGTTATCCATACCGTTATTTTTTTAGAATTTCATTTAATTTTTGAATGTCAAGTTTCAGCCCGTCAATCTTCTCTTCAAGTTCTTTCAGCAATGTTTGCGTGCCCGGCTCCGTCTTTTGTTTTCTCATCAGCACCTTTTGAAGCTCATTGTGGCTCTCCTGCATGCTGTTCATGATCACGCCGATAAACAGGTTCATGATGATCATGGCGCCCAGCAGAATGAATGACACAAAATAGAACACGGATCCGTAAGAAAGAGGCTTCATGGTGTATTCCGCAGCAGGATCGGCTGTTCCGTAAAGCTGGATATTCATAATGTCTGTCCATCCTTCGAGTGTCAGCACTTTGAAAAGCGTTATCATGGATGTATGCAGCGATCCGAAATGCACGGGATCGCTTTGCGCAAACAAAAAGCTGCCAACAACGGCATAAATGTAGAAAACAAGGAATAGCAGCACCACAACATATCCCATAGAGGGAATGCTTTTGAGGAGTGCATTCACCAGCAGCTGAAGTTTGGGAAAGATCGAAATGACCCTGAATACCCTGAGGATCCGCGCCAGCCGGAGAACCATTACATAGTGTGTATCAACATGGGGAATGAAGCAAACAGCCACAATGATAAAATCAAATACATTCCAGGGATCCAGGAAATAATCCCATGGCCTTTTTCCATGGGAAAGTAATTTTAAAATGATCTCAACAAGAAAGATATAGATGATGATTTGATCGATCAGGTGCAATGAATGGGCGTACCTGGCATGAATTTCCGGGTAGGTTTCAATCCCCACGATCACCCCTGATAAAAGGATCACTGCCAGGATGAAGTACCTGAACAGGCCTGAATTTACAATTTGACTTGACCTTTCCTGAATTTTATCCATATGCTATTTATCCTTTTTTAAATGGGTTTACGACCTTCAGCATTGAAAACGAGGCAAGCACGATCATGCCAATAAGGATATAGATGCTGTAGTTGATCAGTTGCGGATAAGCTTCTCCAAGGAAGTAACCGAGCGGTGTGAGCGAGCCAATCCACACAACTGCGCCGATAACATTCAGGAAACTGAACCTGACCAATGGAATTCCCGATGCACCTGCCAGCATCGGGATCATGGTTCTGACTACCGGCATAAACCTGCCTGCAATAAAAGCTCCGATGCCATACTTCTCATAGAACCGCTTGCTGTTCTCAAGATGAGACCTTTTAAAAATCCGCGCATCCGGCTTGTTGAAGAGTTTGGCCCCCAGCCATTTTCCTTTGGCATAACCCGTAAAATCGCCCATAACAGCGGCTAAAATCATTGTTGAAACCAAAAATAACAAAGAAACATCAAGGTAATGCGTACCGCAAAGTAACCCTGCAGTGAAAATCAGGTAATCACCTCCCGGAAGGATCAATCCCAGGAAAAATCCGGTTTCAAGGTATATGATAACCAGCAAAAGGATGATCCCGCCATATTGAATCAAATGCACCGGATCTGTAAATATTTGAAAATAAGTGTTTAATAAAAAAGGATTTGCCATACTTTATCCTCAATCCATGTTGGTTATCGTTGACTTCTTTACAAATTGTTAACTATGAAAAAATATACAGGCATTCCCAGGGTAATGTTAAATGGGAAGGTCACGCCGATGGCCATCGGAATGTAAAGTCCGGGATCGGCCTTGGGTGCTGCTATGCGCATTGCTGCAGGAACCGCAATATAGGACGCACTGGCAGCGAGAATCGCAAAAATAAACCTGTTACCGGTGTCATGAAAAAATAAACTGCTCAGGGCTGCTACAGCACATCCATTGATCAATGGAATCACAATGGCAAACAAAGGTGCAAACCAACCGTATTTAATAAATGCAGAAAATCTTTTTGCTGTTACCATACCCATCTCCAGGAGAAAGATAGCCAGGAAACCTTTGAAAATGTCGGTGGTAAATGGTTTTATTCCTTCTGCCTGCTTTGTATCGGCAATGAGTCCGATAAATAAACTTCCAAGGATCATCAACACACTGCCATTCGTAAAAGAGTGCCTGATAATTGCGCCAAGTTTCCCGTTGCTGCGGGCCTCCTCGTCAAATTTCATCAGAAGGATCATGCCCATGATAATGGCTGGCGATTCCATCAGGGCCATTACGGCCACCATATGTCCTCCGAATGTTACCTGCTGGGCCTCCAGAAATGAAACTGCCGCAACGAAGGTTACGGCACTTACCGAACCATAAGCTGCAGATATGGCGCCTGCATCGCTGATACTCATCTTTCTTTTCAGCAGAAAGAATGTATAAACGGGAATCAATGAGGCGATCACCAGTCCGAATAACAGTGCATAGATAATATCAACACTGAAGTGGCTGTGAGACAATTCCTGACCGCCTTTAAAACCGATGGAGAATAGCAGGTAGAGCGAAATAAATTTGCTTGTGGAGGATGGGATTTCAAGGTCACTTTTTACCGTAGAGGCTACAATACCAAGGATAAAGAAAAGAAGTGTCGGGTTGGTGAGATTGGATATCAATAATTGCATGTCCATTTACAAGGCGGTTTTACACGTCGTATCCCTATTGCAAAAGTTTAAGAATTACCAGATTACTGAATAATAACTTCATGGTTGAAAAACCTTTTGATAATGCAAAGAAACAAAATAAACACCTTTAGCCATGAATTCAGTTAAAATTTCGGTTTCCGGTAGGATTATACAATACGCCATTTATTGGGAGAAATCAAATTATGGCAGTAGCTTGAAAATTGAATGGATTATTATTTAAGAAAAATGATGGAGAAAACTGGCAAAAAAGGTACAAACCAGGTCTAAATTGTATGAAATTACGTATTTAGCAAAAAATAAAGTCGCTACATTCAATTGAATTATAGCGACTTATGGATGAATATGCGGAGAGACAGGGATTCGAACCCTGGGACCCCCTTACGAGGGTCAACGGTTTTCGAGACCGCCCCATTCGACCGCTCTGGCATCTCTCCTGATTGGGAGTGCAAAAGTAGGAAGTTTTTGATTACCTACCAAGAAAACGGTCAATATGAAGATCAGTATCTTCTTTATCAACGTTGGTAGGTCTTGTACCTGAGGAAAAAGAAGATGGAAATGCTGCTAAGGAGACCGAAAATCAGCCCGGCCAGGATCAGGGCGGTTGACAATCCAAACCGGTCGGTAATCAAACCATATAAGGGACCAAACAGCGCGAAAAGTCCCCTGATTATGAAGTTCCTTACGGAAAGCACCGTTGCCCTGGTATCGGAAGCAGCAATGATATTGATATAATTCCGGAGGGTAGGCGTCGCCAGACCCCGGGCCATATAAAATATCAGCAGTATCAAAAAACCCGTGATGGCGCCCGTCAGCGCCAGGCCAAAGTAACCGGCAACCAGGAATAGCGTAAACAGCATGACTGTTCGCCTCGGGCCCAGTGCCGATTCAACGCGCCAGGCATACATGGCAGCAAACCCCACTGACAGGTTCAGAACAGCCCAGGCAACGCCGAAGAGGGTCACTTTCAGTCCCGACTGGATGAAAAAGGGTTGCGCAAACCATGCCATAGTGAGCGTGGAGACTCCGGTCACAGCCGAGAAAATGATATTCCAGAACAATTTCCGGTCGCGATGCAGGATTTGACCAATGATGGCGACAATGTCATTCAGGCCTGGCTTTTTAATATTCCCGTGAACAGGGGGTTCCCGAAGCATCATGGCAGCAGGAATGGCAAGAAAGGCAATTCCTGCCTGGAAAAAATAGGGTGTCCTCAGCGAAATTGCCGCAAGCAGTCCGCCGATAATTCCGGCAAAGGCCTCCGAAAAATTCCCGAAAGATGTAATCCGGCCTTCATACCGGGTGTATTTCCCCGCTGCCCCTGCGGAGGCCAGGGAGTCGTACAACATGGCTGAATCAGCCCCTGACACCAGGCTCATCCCGATCCCAAGGATGGTCTCGGCAATTAAAAACTGCCAGAAACCGGTAGAGGTGCTGTAGATCAGGTAACCCGCAAAACCAAAAAATGATCCCAACAGCATGCTGGTCCGCCGCCCGGCAACATCAGCAAAATATCCGGTCGGAATCTCAAGTACCATCAGGGTTACGGAATATATCGCCTGCAAAGTAAAGATGTCCTGCATTGTGAGCCCGTTCGACTTGTAAAACAGGACGATGACAGGCATCACCAGGTTCATCCACTTGGCCACCTTGATCAGGTACAAGGCCGAAAGATTGCGTTTCAGTGAAAATGACATATTCAGAATAAAAAAAAAGCCCGTGAGTATCAATCACGGGCCCCTTGTCAACTGGCGGAGAGAGAGGGATTCGAACCCCCGGACCCTTGCAGGTCAACGGTTTTCAAGACCGCCGCAATCGACCGCTCTGCCATCTCTCCGGGGGCAAAAGTACATATTTTTTGGAAACTGCCAAAATTTATGCTGAATACTGGCAGGTTTGCCACTGCATAACTGCCTGGATTCAGCCATCCCTATCATGGTCATCTCAAATCCCTGGTCGTGAATTCAGCAGGTGAAATCGTTGGTTTGCCGATTTTCCTTGCAAGTTCAGACCGGCACCGCTATCTTTGCAGGTTAAAAACTGACCAGCAACAAATAAAACAGCCTGACGATGAAAAAAATCATTCCATTCTTTCTCGCAATAGTCCTGGCATTGACTTGCCTCGATTCCCAGTCCCGGAACCTCTGGGCATTCCTAACCTATGCCTCCTTTAATTCCCCGGAAGGACCCTATATTGAAACCTATCTTTCCATCGATGGCACCAGTGTCAGGTTTGTCCAGAAAGATAACGGCAAATTCCAGGCGACCGTAAATATCCTCATGACTTTCAAACAGGCCAATGAAATAAAGGCATTTAAGAAGTACGAGCTGAACAGCGCTGAAATCGACGATACGACTCAGACAAATTTTCATTTTGTCGACCAGCAGCGGATTCCCATCCCCAATGGGACCTATGATTTTGAAATTCAGCTGGCTGATAAAAACAAAACGGTGGCCGCCGTTCCCTATAACCAGTCGATTACCATTGATTTCCCGGCCGATAAGCCATCGTTTTCCAGCATTGAACTTGTGAAATCCTATTCCAGGTCCGAAACACCCAACCAGCTGACCAAGAGCGGCTACGACCTCCTCCCCTACACCTATACCTTTTTCCCGGAGAATGAATCCAAAATGACCTTCT
>CAZPWZ010000085.1:5098-8445 GCA_964590675.1 uncultured Draconibacterium sp. | reverse complement strand
AATGATTTTCATAATTTCATAATCCGAATCTTGATTTTAAAAAGTTATAATTCTGAAGCACCTCGGCTTGAGTCAATTCCCGGTTATAGCATAGCACGATTGCGATTTTGCCTTTATACCCACGGTAAGAACATGCCGGATTGATAATGAAGTTGGTTGATAAGCAATATGAAAAAGAATAGCTTGAATTTCGGCATACTCTAACAATATTCCAAGCCCCGATTAGTGAGGGATTGGAAGAGGTAAAAGTTCCGTTCACAAAATCCCTGTCTGTCATACTTCCATTCCAGTCCTGGGCATTTGGTGGATAGGGGTCCATATGTCTGAAATTCCCAGCCGTTGTTCTGAATGAAAAATCTGAGGCAGTTCCGGTGACAAAAATCATTTCACTCTGATCTACACCGGTAACTCCACCACTCCATATAACCATCATCAAATCCTTGTATGATTGAGGAATATTAATTCCGACGGCCAGATCGTCAACACCATCAAAATTGAAATAACTGCTGCTTCCGTTGCTGACCCATGCAGTACCGTTAGTCAGAGTTGAATTCGCACCTTGTCCGCTGAGATCATACCAGGTAGTGCCACTACCGGAATAACTGCTTGCGTCGCTCGCATCAAGTCGAAGAATCAATCCGCTGGTAACAAGTGCATTTGGCGTGGAGGGTTTGCTTAGCACTCCCTGGAAGCTTGGTAAAATCATTACCTGAGCTATTAGAATAACATAGTAAAAAACTAATCCGAAAGTAAGCAGGAGATATTTCATATTGTTCATTTATTGCATATCACCTGAAGTTACATAAGTACTGGAAGTCAATGCCACGATTGTTGCAATAGCATACTGCCCGGCAGTTTTAGTATAGCTGCTCCTGTTTGAGATTGTTGTCCCGGATGCTGAGAAAGTAACTTTTCCGGCACCGGTCTGAACGACCATACAGTTGAAACCAGCAGCTAAACTTGGTACAGTAAGAGTAAGGTCTGTCGCGGAGTTGAAAGTTAGTATCTTACCATTATCGCCCAATGCAAGTGTATAATTTGCTGTCTTATCAACCAGAGATGCGCTGAAATTTGAAATAGTTGAGGTTGCATTTGCATTCCCAGAAATGTTCCCTGAAAATGATCCGGTTGTGCCAGAGATCGCGCCTGAGGCGCTTACAGATGATGGAGTGATTGCTCCAAGTGTAAGTGTTATAGCAGGGGTGGTACTACTGGTTGCAACTGAACCCGATACGCCATTTGCAGGTGATACAGATACGCTGGTGACTGTCCCTGTTGTCGGGGTCGTCCATGACGGAGTACCGGTGCCTCCTGAAGTTAGCACCTGGCCCGATGTTCCGGCAGCAAGCATCGAGGTGCTGCCAGAGCCAGACTGGTAAGGGATCTGACCGGCTCCTCCGCTAGCAAGGTTGGTTGCAGTTGTAGATGTTGAAGCATTACCGGTTAAGGCACCTGAAAATGAAGTGGATGTAACCGAAGTCAATCCAGCTAAGGTAGTTGAACTGCCGCCAAGGCTTATCGCAGTTGTGCCAATTGTAACATTGCTATTGGTAAGTGCTGCATTAGGAATATTTGCGAGGCCGGCTCCTGACCCGGAAAAGCCTGTTGCAGTCAAGATACCTGTAGAGGGGATGAAAGAAAGTTTTGTCGAGGAAACAGTCTGTGCAAGATTTCCCGAAGTAGAACCAACCCATGTAGGAAATACAGATGTTGCCGTTGCGACATCATTGCTGATTGCAGTTGTGGTAGCACTTCCGGCATTCCCGGTTATTGTTGTCTGATCGCCTGTGTTGGTTCCGGAGACCGAGGCATCTAAAGGCACGGTAAGGGTTTTGGCGGTTGTACCACCTGCAATGGTGAACCCTGTAGTCAGGGCTGTTGGGGTTAGGCCATTATAGCTTTTCCCAGATAATGCAGTCGCAATTTTGCCATCGGCAATCACAGTAGCGTTCCATGTTCCGGTGTTGATTGTCCCGAGCGTTGTGATGGAGGTTTGGCCGGTATAGGTTTCAGCAATATCAATTACGGAAGTAGTGCCACCGGTTGAAGTAATTCTATTGGTGGTTCCTGTAACACTAGTAATGGTCCCATTTCCGATACCGAAGGGACCCACATTGGAGCCATCAATTCTTGCATATACCCCTGCGGCGGTGGTCCAGATATCGCCATTTGAGGGTGAAGCCGGAGCTTCGCCAGGAGGTAGTTTCAGCCCGGCTGCCGATGTAGATGAGGCGATGGTGTTGAGTTTCCCAGTAAGGGTGCCCCCTGCAAGGTTAAGGGCGTCGGAAATCCCGTACCCGGAAAGAGTAGTAGGTTTACCAGTTGTAATTTTGGACCAGTCCAGGTTTGGGATATCAGCCGTAGCGATATCACGGTCGGATGCAGCGGTGATCCGTCCCTTAGCATCGATGGTAACAACCGGGATTTTGCCTGTTGTGATGCCATACTGGGCAGCGGTCACACCCGAAGATACAAGTGTGAGAGCCCCAGCATTGTCAAGCGTTGCGTCGCCTGATAGGCTCACGGAGTTAGCGATATTAGAGCCATTCCCCACGAAAACCTTGCCAGAGGCCAGAGAAGAAGTCAGTTTGTTATTAAAGGTATTCCAGTCTGTGGAGGTCAGTAGTCCTCTGGAAGCAGCAGCAGCATTGGCGATGGTATCCCAGAGGAGGGTGGATCCGTCGGAGCGGATATACTTGCGGTCGGAGCCCAGTGCAAGCCTGGCATAGGAGTTATTGGCAGTACCAACCACCAGATCCCCGGCAGCATCAATGATGTTTTTGCGGATGTTGTTTGCGGAATCTGCAGCAGCAAGTTTTGCATTAAAAGTTGTCCAGTCGGTGGAAGAGAGGAATCCGTTTGTAGAGCCGTTTGCCTGGGAGACAGACCCGGTCAGGCCATTGGAAGCAAGGCTCAGGGTAAGGGGAGCGGTTCCTGAAGCGGATGTCAGCCGGAATGTGTATCCTGCATCCCAGTTGGCCGAGTTATCGGTAATTGCAGATAACGCTCCGGACGATGCTTTGACCAGTCCGGTGAGTGATAGTTTCAGTGTATCCTGGCCGTTCCAGTATCTTGAATTACCGAAAGTGGTACCGTTAAGGGCCATTCCAAAACCGGCGGAGTATGTAGTGTTGTTGTCGGGAGGCACGCTCCATGCTCCGCTGCCGTTGAGGAAGTAAGCAGCCCCGGCATTGTTACTGCCGGCGACCAGCCCCGGGTTGGTACTGGTGGTGGCAAATGCAGGCAGTGTGATGCCGGATCCGGAAGATATTCCCAGTGCACCGGTGGCAGAGGTGTAGCTCAGGTTCTGCAGTTCATTGGAAGTTGAGCCATCGGCTTCGGTACCT
>CAZPWZ010000085.1:0-4998 GCA_964590675.1 uncultured Draconibacterium sp. | reverse complement strand
GGCAGGGGTGTAGCTCAGGTTCTGCAGTTCATTGGAAGTTGAGCCATCGGCTTCGGTACCTGTGATCGTAAAGTTCGGATAGGTTCCGGTAACTGCATTGATGCCGGCCCCGGTGATCGCTATAGTCTGGTCCGGCGAGCTGTTGGTGATGGTAATGTCATCGGCGTTATTTGTTACCGTGATACCGGATCCCTGTGTCAAGGTTTTGAGATTGATCTGAGCGCCTGTTTTGTCGCGGTAAATCCCTCCCTGGCCGGCTCCCACATTGGACAAGGTGTGATCACCCCATCCAAAAGCGGTGTTCCAGTTGGCCGAGTTATCGGTAATTGCAGATAACACTCCGGAGGATGCTTTAACCAGCCCGGTGAGCGAGGTATTGACGGTATCGATTGATTTCTGGTAAAAGTGTTTTTGAGCGACAAAATTGAGCAGGGCATTGTGGTCGATGTTATTTTGATTAACATCAATGGAAAATCCGCTTCCGATGATGGCATTGGAAGGGGTTCCTCCCAAAGAGATTCTTGAAGAACCGGAAGTAACGGATCCGATGGTAAGGGCATTTTGTTTATTGTAAAACATGGTCCAATCCGCTGCACTGAGGTACCCGTTTGTCATCCAACTGGCTTGCGTAATTGATCCCGTCAGGGAGTTGGATGTCAATGTAAGGGTAAGCGGGCTGGTCCCGGACGCACTGCTTAACCTTTGAATATATCCTATATCCCAGTAAGCGCTGTTGTCGGGAACCCAGGATAAAACTCCTGAAGAAGCTTTGACAATGCCATTCAGTGAGGTTTTTAAGGTGTCCTGATCTTTCCAATACCGGGCATTATTAAACTGTGTCCCATTTAAGGTAAGCCCATAACCTGCCGAGTAGTTCGTGTTATTATCTGGCGGCACCGACCAGACTCCATTCCCATTAAGATAATAGCTTCCTCCAGCATTATTACTCCCGTATACAAAACCTGGGGTTGATCCTGTTGTTGAGAACACTGGTAAAGTGATCTCATTCCCGGATGTTATTCCTAATATACCTGTTGATGGTGAATAATTCAGGCTCTGCAATTCATTGGTTGCCGATCCATCGACTTCAGTACCTGTGATCGTGAAATCAGGGTAGGTGCCGGTTATCGTGTTAATCCCGGACCCCGCAAGCGTAATTATCCTATCAGGACTAATATTGGATATGGTAATATCTTCGGCATTGTTGGTGACTGAAATTCCTGCCCCCTCTTTGATCGTTTTAAACAGAAATTGATGTGAAACTTCATCTTTAAAAACCCGGGCAATCCCACTTCCTATGTTCGTTGCCGTATGATTTCCCCATCCATACGATTCATTCCATTGTGAGATATTCAATGGTGTAATACCACTGGCAGGATGCATTCCAAATACAGGATCGGTCTCCGTGTAATTAACAATCTCAACTGTTTTGGCATGCAAGGCATAAGGGACACTGAGAAATTGAATTGTCCCACTGATGTTGTAGCTTGTGCCTCCTGCCGGATCCACTTCTGTTTTAATAAAATAGGGGCCATTGGCCCAGTCAATGGCAGAAAAACTACCGCTGATTGTCGTTCCACTACCTATTTCAAGACTGACAAGTCCGTTGATATTCGTATAGGTTGTATGCGCCTCGGAAAAAACAACGGTGCCGGAAACTGTGCCTTGCAGGATGCTGATCCTTATACCGACAAGATTAGTCTGGATCAACGTTCCGCCGGAATCCCGAACCGTAGCCTGGAAACTTATTTTTTGAGGTGACTGGGCAACAATATTGTAAGTACCCAATATTATGAGTGAAATCAATAATATTTTTTTCATAACCCATTGATTTGAATCATACAGTAACATGATCTCTGATTTCGTTTATGGTTATTTTTATTTGTTTCAATTACTGTTTGAGAAGCCTGATTGTTTCCGCATTTTCCAGTGAAATGATTCGCAGCAAATAGATCCCGGTCGGTCGACCGGAGATTGTTAAGTCAACTATCCGTTCACCATTCACAACTTTTGACAGGATGCTATTGCCCAGCAAATCGTAAATGTCAATTCTGATCGCCCCGGTGGCCGGAGATCCTTCAATTGACAGAACGAAATTCCCATCATTGGGATTCGGGTAAATTTTATATCTGTTTCCGTTTAACGCAGCTGGCCCTTCGCTGCCGTCGTCAGCAGTCACGATGGATGCTGCATCCGGGGAACTGCAGTAAATCCCATCGGTAGTTATGTAACCATGCATGTGACCGCCGGATTCGACAATCACTCCTGGCAGGTAAAGAATGTTTTGCCCCGCAATCATAACGGCAGATCCTCCATTCTCAATGATAAAGGTCGATCCATTTCCGGCCACCCGGATTGTCTGGGTTGCCTCAAAACATCTTGATTGACCATTGAACAATGTTAAATTCTGCACCGTGATTTCAGATGGCAGGCTGGAGTAAATCGTAAAATTCTCATTACTGGCATCGTAAATAGTTGTATCCGCTGCAGATACTATTTTTATGCTGTAATCATCCCCGCCAGTAAGGTTGAAGGGCACTAACCAGTTAAAAGTCCCCGTGGAAGGAATAGCTGAAATTATCTGCCCGATGAAGATGCCACCTTTACAGAGCCGGATTTCTACATCTTCTGTTAGGTTGTCCGTCCATGTTATGGCATATGTGAAACCTTGCTGCCAGCTTTCGCCGCCATTTGGACTGGTAATAATAATCGATGGAACAGGATTCACGATCATGATAACCGGATTCGATATTGCCGGATTTGATGAAGGGCAATTGGCATCAGAAGTCAATATGCAAATAACAGTATCTTCGTTTTCGGGAAAGTAGGTGAAAACCGGAGCGCTGGTTCCAGTGGTTACACCATTTACCTTCCACTGATAGATTGGATTCGGACCTTCATTTTCACTGGTTGCAAAAAAAGTTGCCTGCCCCCCTGCATATACCGGATTATTGGCAGTTGCAATGGATATGGTTACGGGACTGGAAGGATTGACAGTTACCGGTAAATCAGGTGATGTGCCATTACATCCGTTTGCATCAGAATAAGTCACCCTGACCAATTGTTCACCTGGCATCTGCCATGAAACCAGGATGGCATTGGTGCCGGTTCCTGCAGTTACGGTGCCGCCGGACGAGACATCCCACAGGTAACCTGACATTCCAGGTTCTGTTGTGTAAGAAATTCCGCTTGTGCCTTCACATTGGACCGTATCCCCTGTTATAGTTGGCGCTGGCACCGGAACCATAAAAACAGGAAGAATCGTTGAGCCTGGTGCGGTACAATTAAAGCTATTGGTGTAGATCAGGCTTACGGATTGTTGTTCTGAAGAATTCCAGGATACGAGCACAAAGGGATCATTTACGCCTCCTCCGTAGAAAATACTCCCGCCAGGTGAGATCGTCCAGTTATAATTCGTCATGCCGGTTTCGGTAAAATAAACAACAATTCCAGTTCCTTCACATATTGTGGATGGGCCGGTTATGCCGGGATAAGGATGCGGGTTGACGATTACCTCAAACATGGTGGGTTCAGAAGGTGAGCAGCCATTGACATCCATATAACTTACGTTGACAGATTCTGATCCGGGATTATTCCATGCCACTGTGATCTGATTTGTTCCCGCACCCGATGTAATGACTCCCCCTGCCGACACTGACCAGTCATAGCCGGTCTTCCCGGGTTCTGTCGTGTACAGGAGGCCTGCTGTCCCTGCGCAGATCTCATCCGGACCCCCAATGGTCGGGACCGGCAATACCAGCATGCTAATCGTCGCCGGGGATGATGGATATTCACATCCCCCGTTTAAAACAATTGCCCTGAATTTTGTTTCTACAGTTAAATTTTCAGCAGTATATTGTGCCGTTGTATCCGGAATGTCGGTCCATATCGAATCATTTGTTGAAAATTGCCATTTCTGGATGATGCCGGTTTGACCCGACAAGCTCAGCAAAGTACTGTTGATCCCCATGCAAACGGATGAGCTTCCGTTTACTGATCCGCTAATACTGGTTTGAATTTCATAGGGTTGCTGTACACCCTGTGAGAAAAGGCCGTTGCATGAAGCAATCGTGTTGTAGGAAACCTGGCCAATGGTATAACTGACTGAACCACCAATGCCTGGCAGGTTTCCACCACCCGCAGAAACTGCATTCTGCGCCCGGGCTCCCATCAATCCAAGGCCGACAAGGAATAAAGCTGTTAAAACTGAATCCCTTCGTCTCATTCGTTGGTTATTGAATAAATTACAGAATTTTTTCAGTAAAAATTCATTACAAATAATACACTCAAAGATGGCTTATTAAAAGTAAATAGTCAATGACATGAATGTGTCATTTTAAAGTCTCATGTAGAGGATGGAGGTGTCAGGTGTGCCTCTCCCGGGTGGATTTGTCAGATGTGCCTCTCCCGCGTGGGGTTGTCAGGTAAGCCTTTCCCGGATGGCCTTGGCTACGACCTGTGCTTTGGAATGGACCTGGAGTTTTTCGTAAATGTGCCGGAAGTGGTTGCGCACAGTATCTGCACTAATGAAAAGTTTACCTGCAATGTCCTCGGTTCCCATGCCACGGACAATCATGTTTAGAATCTCTTTTTCACGGGTTGTGAGATGATAATCAGATTCCGGAGGATTTGCATTGCTTTTAAAAATGTTCAGTAATTGCTTCGCGACAGATGGAGTGAGCGGGGATCCACCTTCATAAACCTGCCGTATGGCTTCCATTATTTTCAGCGGATTCGTTTTTTTCAGGACATAACCATCAGCTCCATTCTGGATGGATCTGACAACGTTGTTATCATCTTCCAGAATGGTGAGCATGATAATCCTTACAGGAGGGTACTTTTCTTTAAAATGCGTGATGGCTTCGATACCTGACATTTTAGGCAGGTTGATGTCTAAAAGGATCACATCGACCGGGTCGCTGAGTTCCAATGCCGTGTCAGCAGAATCAAAACTCCATTCAACATTGAAGTTTCCATCAGATGCAAGGAGATAAGTCA
>CAZPWZ010000084.1:0-8462 GCA_964590675.1 uncultured Draconibacterium sp. | reverse complement strand
AAGAAGAACGGATTCTTTTGGGTAAATCCCTTTTTGGTAAAAAAGAAGATCTCCCTCAGGGCGAACAACCTCAACCGCGATCCCATCAAGGTGAACGACAAACTGGGAAACCCCATCATGATCGGCTGTGTGCTGGTTTGGCGTGTGAAGGACACTTACAAGGCTGCTTTCGAGGTGGGCGACTATACCCATTTCGTGGATATTCAGAGCGAATCGGCCACCCGGAAACTTGCGGGGCATTACGCCTACGACAATTTCGATGATGAGCAGAAAGAGATCACGCTGCGTGCCGGAGGCGAAGAGGTTCACGAGGCGCTTGAACGCGAACTGGCAGAGCGCTTGTCGATGGCTGGAATCGAAGTGCTGGAGGCCCGTATCAGCTACCTGGCCTATGCCTCGGAGATTGCAGGGGCTATGCTCCGCCGCCAGCAGGCAACTGCAGTGGTTGCAGCGCGTACCAAGATTGTGGAGGGAGCAGTAAGCATGGTTGAACTGGCCCTCAACGCCCTAAGCAAAAAGCAGATTATCGAACTCGATGAGGACAAGAAAGCCGCCATGGTCAGCAACCTGATGGTTGTTCTCTGTTCTGATAAAGACACCACACCGGTTGTCAACACGGGAACTCTTCACCAATAGACCCGGGATGGCAAATAAAAAGGTTTTTATGCTCCGAGTCGACCCGGAGGTTTACGAATCCCTTGAAAAATGGGCCGCCGATGAATTCCGCAGCGTGAACGGGCAGATTGAGTGGATTCTCGATGCCGCGCTGAAGAATCATCGGCGGACACCCCGAAAAAAAACATCACCCGGAGATCAGCCGGAAATAAAGCATTAAAATGATAATAAGAGGAGCGAATTTCGGATTATTCAAACGAGCAATTGAGCCCGACCGGCCCAGGGTGAGGCCGGAACTGACACCGGCCGACTGGATGCTCGAAGCCGTTGCACTCATTGCCATGGTATCTTTGATTGGCTTTATCGCCTACAATTACCCGAAACTGCCAGATATCATTCCTACACATTTCAATGCCGCCGGGAATGCCGATGACCATGGAGGAAAGGGCTCCATCCTTTTTCTTCCCGGAATTGCAGTATTTATTTATATATTGATGACCCTCATCAACCTGGTGCCGCATACCTTCAACTTCCCCGGCAAGATCACTCCTCAAAATGCACTTCGGCAGTACACACTGGCAACCCGGTTGTTGCGTTACCTTAAAACGGTCATTCTCCTCCTTTTCTTCTATATCAGCTACACAACCACCCGGGTAGTTTTCAATGAAGCCTCCGGACTTGGATTGTGGTTTATGCCGGTATTTCTCGGATTGGTGATGATCCCGATCATCGTTTATATGATCGTTGCACTGCATAATAAAAACAGATAACATGCCAGCAGAATTCAAAGAGGTGCAACGTTTCACCCAATGGTGGCTCTGGCTGCTTCTTTTCCCTGTTGCCACACTTCCGGTGTTCGGGATATACAAACAGCTTATTTTAAGCCAGCCGTTTGGCGATAAACCCATGCCCAATGCAGTACTGATCCTCTTTTCGCTGCTCTGCTTTTCCATCCTGTTTTTGTTCCGGTTTATGAAACTGAAAACCGAGATCAACCGATACGGCATACACTGGGAGTTCTTTCCCTTTACCAAAAAAAGGGTGATGTGGAGTGATGTAAACAGCGCCAAAACCGTGAATTACGGATTTGTAGGCGGATGGGGGATCCGGCTGGGCACAAGGTATGGAACAGTTTACAATACCCGCGGCAACAAGGGACTTGCCGTGGAGCCGGAAAACGGAAAAAAATTCTGCATTGGCACTCAAAAGGAGGATGAAATGAAAAGGGTCGTTGAAAAATATTGCCAGGTTGTCCCCAGGTGACCCTGACAGGGTGGTAGACCCTGACAGGGTGATGAGTGATTGACTCCGGTCTTTTTCATACTTTTGCAAAAAATCTGTGAAATGAATTTTATCGAGGAACTACGCTGGCGCGGAATGATCCATGATTTGACGCCGGGCACTGAGGAGCAGCTGCAAAAAGAGATGACATCGGCTTACATCGGGTATGATCCCACCAGCGATTCCCTGCATATCGGCAACCTGGCTTCCATCATGATGCTGGTTCACCTGCAGCGTGCGGGGCACAAACCCTTTGCACTGGTTGGCGGTGCGACGGGCATGATCGGCGACCCATCCGGGAAATCGGAAGAGCGCAACCTGCTTGACGAAACCGTTCTCAGGCACAATCAGCATTGCATTCAGAAACAACTGGAGAAATTCCTGGATTTCAACTGCGGTGAAACTTCTGCCGAGATGGTGAACAATTATGACTGGATGAAGGAGTTCACCTTTCTGAATTTCCTGCGTGAAGTGGGCAAGCACATCACTGTAAATTACATGGCAGCCAAAGATTCCGTTAAAAAACGCATGGAATCCGGGTCCGGCATTTCATTCACCGAATTCACCTACCAGCTGGTCCAGGGTTTTGATTACTGCTGGCTTTTTGAGCATAAAAAGGTAAAACTCCAGATGGGAGGATCTGATCAGTGGGGCAATATCATGACCGGAACAGAATTGATCCGGAGGAAACTGGGCGGCGATGCATTCGCCCTCACCTGCCCGCTCATAACCAAGGCCGACGGCGGGAAATTCGGCAAATCCGAAGCCGGGAATGTCTGGCTCGATCCGCAAAAAACCTCTCCCTACAAATTTTACCAGTTCTGGTTAAATACGAGTGATGCCGATGCGGCCGAATATATCAAAAAGTTCACCCTGCTTTCAAAAGATGAGATCGACTCCCTGCAGCAACAGCACAATGAAGCCCCCCACCTGAGGGTGCTTCAAAAAGCGTTGGCCGCGGATATCACCATCCGCGTTCATTCCCGGGAGGATTTGCAAACAGCCATCGAAGCATCTGAGATCCTTTTTGGCAAAGGAACGACCGAAACCCTCATGAAATTATCGGAAGATACCCTGCTTGCGGTTTTTGAAGGAGTCCCGCAAAGCGAAATAGCAAAAAACACCATAACGGAAGCAATAAACGTAGTTGATTTCCTGGCCGATATGACCCGGATCTTTGCTTCGAAAGGTGAAGCCCGGCGTATGCTTAAGGAGGGTGGCGTGGCCCTCAATAAAGCCAGGGTGGATGAATCCTTTTCTGTGGATTCATCGTGCCTGTTAAACGGGAAATACATCCTGGTGCAAAAAGGAAAGAAAAACTATTTCCTGGTCAAGGCAGTTTAATCCGGATTTACCGGTAATCCGGAAACGATGCGGTAGGTGTGCTCTGCGATGACAAGTTCTTCATTGGTCGGAACCGTCATAACCTTGACGCGGGATGATGGCTTGCTCAGCAGCATTTCCCTTCCCCTGACTCCGGCATTTTTCCCAGGATCAAACTCCAGTCCCATGTATTCCATCTCAGCGCAGCATATTTCGCGCGTTACCGGGTCGTTCTCCCCTATTCCGCCGGTGAAAATGAGCAGATCCAGCCCGCCCAGCGCCGCGGTATAGGCCCCGATATATTTTTTGATCCGGTACCTGAACATATCCAATCCCAGTATGGCTCTTTCATTCCCTGCATCCGCCTCTTTTTCGATTTCGCGCATATCCGAGGAAATACCTGTAATTCCAAGCATTCCACTGTGTTTGTTGACCAGCGTACTGGCGACCGCGATATTCAGCTCCTCCTTTTCCATCACATAGGTCAGCACGCCCAGGTCCATATCACCGGTCCGCGTTCCCATGATCAGCCCTTCAACGGGTGTAAGCCCCATGGAGGTGTCGATCGATTTTCCATTTTTAATAGCCGCCATGGAGGTGCCATTACCGAGGTGACAGGTGATGATCCTCATCGATTCCATCGGTACGCCGAGGATCTCGCAGGCCCTTCGCGCAACATAGTAATGACTGGTGCCATGAAAGCCATATCGCCGGATGCCATATTTTTTATACAGTGAATAAGGAAGGGCATACATGTATGCATAGGCAGGCATGGTCTGGTGAAACGCTGTGTCCAAAACGGCAACCTGGGGTACTTCGGGCAACACGTACTGCATGGCCTGAACCCCCTTCAAATTTGCCGGGTTGTGCAGCGGGGCAAGGGGGATTGAACGCTTGAACTCGCTGGTCGTCCTCTCCTGTTCCGTGCCGCTGCCTTTGCAGCGCCCACCACCGTGCACCATCCGGTGCCCCACAGCATTGATTTCCGACAATGAGCCGATACAGCCATGTTTTGGGCTGATCAGCACCCCTAGCACATATTCGATGCCGGTAAGGTGGTCTATTACTTCACCTTCCAGTTTCACCTTGTCGCCATTCTCCTTTTCATGCCGCAGGAACGACCCTTTCATTCCCACTTTTTCAACAATCCCTTTGGCAAAAAGACGATGTGTTTCAATATTGATCAGCTGATATTTAATGGATGAACTTCCACAGTTCAATACGAGAATATTCATAATTTATCTTCTAAAATTTTATTTCCTTCATCATCATACTTATAAAATCCGATGCCAGTGATCCTTCCGAGCCTGTTTGCCCTGACAAGCTTTTTGATCATCGGGGATGCGATATACCGGGAGGTCCCGAACTCGCTGTAAAGATTTTTCATCCAGCGGACTATCTTGTCAAGCCCTACCTTGTCGGCAAATTCAAACGGCCCCAGCGGCATGTTGAAAGATAAACGCATGGTGAGGTCAATATTCTCCATCGAACTGACGCCTTCCATCAGTGTTGCACAAGCCTCGTTCAACAGCACTACAAAAAGCCGCACACTCACCAGCCCGGGAGATTCCGTTACCGGAATGGCGATTTTTTCAATCAGGTTTACAAACTTGATGACCTTTTCATAAGCCTCGTCGGAAGTATGAAGTCCTTTGGCAAGTTCCACCACACTGGCGCCAGGGGCGGTTGTTGAAACGTGAAGGCTCACGCAGCGCTCCTTGTATTTCAATTCCGAGGATAATTCCGTGACGGCAATGGTTGAGGAATTTGTAGCGATAATGCACTCTTTGCTCACCGCTTTTTCAATATTTAAAAACACCTCCCTTCGCATCTCGTGGCCCGATTGTCCGTGTTTCATTTTAATGGTCTCAATGACCAGTTCACAATCGTGAAAATCGGTGTACACGAGTGTCCCTTTGATCTGGGAAAGGATGGCCGTTTTTTCACCCGGCGTTAAACCCCAGTGATTTATTTCATGGTCAAGTTCCCTTTTGATATCCTTAAAGGAACGATGGATCAATTCATCGTTGCGTTCGAGAAAAACCACCTCGATGCCGTGCTTTGCCGCCGTGATAGCCAGATCCTGCCCCACGCTGCCACAACCGACAATGCCTATCTTTGAAAAAAGGATCTTCGGCCGCGATTCTTTGCTGAGCCCATAATTCTCAATGGGCTCCACGATCATTTCTGCCATAATATTTCATGTGTTAATATTCATTTTTGCGGGTCACCTGGAATACCGATCATAAACGCTCACGGTTTACATGAGCTTTGTGCTTATGGATATTTCGTGTGATAACTTGTAAATGTTCAGGAATAACGAAGAAAAACATTGTCCTTAGAGGGTGCAAAATTACGGAAATAATTTCTCTTTTCCCCCGATAAATCCATCAGATTTATATTTGCCTGTGTGTCATTAGCTGATTTTCATGTAAATTTGTTCAACGATTAAACCTAACGATCATGATACTATCAGCCTGCGGACTTATCTGTTCCGATTGTGAGTTTTTTGGCGCCCAATGCAGTGGCTGCCATGCAGTGAAAGGGCAAACATTCTGGGCCCTGGAGCATATGCCAACAAAAACCTGCCCCCTTTACGATTGTTCAGTGAACAAGCTTCATTTCAAGGATTGTGGTGATTGTGGCGAGTTGCCCTGTAAAATGTTCCGTGAGATGAAGGACCCGAATTCTTCGGATGAAGAACACCGTCAAGGTCTCATCGACCGGGTGGCCAGGCTGAGAGCAATTACAATGCTGCTGATCCTCCTCATGACTATTGGCTCCATGGTGGTTTCCGCGCAATACCATGCGCAGGACAGTATTTTATTCGAAACCAGCACAGTTCCGGTAAAAATATGGGAATCACCTACCAATACCTGGCAGATCGGGGCTCCCCAGAAAACCTATCTGAACGCTGCCTGGTCACAGCCTCAGGGGATAATCACGGAAACCTCCATTCCCTATCCGGTCAATACAAATTCTACCTTTTCATTTGTGATCAACTCAAAGTCATTGAAACTGGATTTTGCGACCTACATCAGCTTTATGCAGAAATACGACACCGATACCCTGGTCGACCGGGGAATCATCGAGGCCTCCTACAACGGGGGCGGGGTTTGGTGTGAATTGGGAAACACCGGCTGGACCTGTCCCGACGGACCGGCCCTGATCAGCTGGGATCAGGATTCTGCAGTTGCATCCCATAAGAAGTACAATCATCTTGCGGTAACCAGCGGAAAATCTGATGGATGGCTATTCTCCCGCTGTCATCTGTATTGGATCATCTTCGATAATGCACCTGGTGGGATCATCCCCGACAGTGTCATGGTGCGGTTTATTTTTACCAGTGATGGTTCTGCCTCGGGGAAGGAGGGATGGCTGATCGATAACATTGTTTTTGGTTATGAGGATTACTTTACAGGGGTTTCGGAAACCCCGGTGAGCCATTCATCCCTGGCCATTTTGCCGAACCCGGTTACCGGTCAGTCGGCGCTGAAATATGATCCTTCCGGACAACCGGTCAATATCACTATTTTTGACCGTGCAGGCCGGCTGATCAGTAAGACGACAAATGTAAATCCGGGTAATTTCAAACTTAACCGGCAGGATTTTACACCGGGACTTTATTTGCTGAAAGTCGAAAATCAGCAGGGTAAATCCCAAACAACGCGGTTCATCGTTCAATGAACATTCTGGTAACCTACTGGTCGCAAACCGGCAATACAGCAAAAGTAGCCAAGGTCATTTTCGAAGCCCTGCCGCCTGAAAAGGTTCTGAAACCGATGGAAGAGGTGACTGCGTTGGAAGGCTTTGATCTTACTTTCATCGGCTTTCCCATTATGCAGTTTGGTCCTCCATCTGCGGCAAAAAAGTTTATATCAATGCATGCCGCAGGGAAAAACATTGCACTGTTCATAACCCACGCCATGCTGTCGAACAGCGATGATCCGAAACAGCAGGCGATGCTGAAAAACGAACTTGATAAGTGCCTGGCTGTATGTTCTCAAGCTATTTTACTGGGCATGTATCACTGCCAGGGGGAACTTTCGGCAAAGATCACCGGTGAACTGCAGAACAGCGGAATCCCCATGCTCATGGAGTTTGCCGCTATGCGACCGGCCACATTGGGCCATCCCAATCCGGATGAACTGTCGGGTGCTGCTGAATTTGCCAGGAGAATTATCCACAGTCACGGTCCCACACCTTCTCAGGGTCCCACACCCTGACAGGGTCACCTGAAATAACTGTTATTGTTTCATCCCCGCGGAGTGAAATAAAAATCAGCCTGTCCAACCCTGGTTTCCAGAGTAGTTGAATTTGGTGTTTTTTGCAAGCTCAAATAAGCGAAGTATACGACAGGTTATTGGTCTTGCTGAATCATTTTTTCTGCAATATCAACGGCATCTTTTGCATATTTGTAGCAGCTTGTTTTGAACAGGTTCAGGGATTCAATCTTTCTCATATCCTCCGGGTCATGCATATTCAGCCCTTGCAGCAAATCCCTGCAATTTGCGGCTCCGTTTCGCTGTTTAAAGGCTTCAAAAAATTCGGTCGCCTTTTCATAGCTGGTTATCTTGCGGGAAACATCGTCTCCCTTTGCCCTGCCAAAATGTAATCCCAATACCATCAATGCGCCGGTCACAGCGCCACAGGTAAGCTGCTGGCGCCCCATGCCACCTCCGAAAGCACACGAGATCTTAAGGCAATCGTCTTCCGAAAGACCGAATTGTTCGCTGAATACTGTCAATACCGATTGGGAGCAATTGAATCCCTGGTCAAAAAGGGCGATTGCTTTTTCTGATTTAGTCATAGCCTATAAATTGAGCTGCAAATGCAGTAGTATGAACATTACAGTTTGATGTACTGCCTCTCCAGGGATTTTTTTCCTGCGGTAAGCCTGCAAAATAAGGGCTGAAGCCCGTCTAAAGCCAGTCTGAATGCCGGTTTAATCAACAAACTGCCTGGCGTAATATTTCGCAGTCAGTCTTTCACCGGTGGCTTTTTCGATCATATCATTCCAGTACCAGCGGCTTCCGGGCATGAACACCCTATCCTTCAGGTAGTTACCCACCTCTTTATTGCCTACGAAACTCTGGAATTTGTAATCGTCAGACTTGATGATATTGCCAACAATGTAATAGTACAATTGTGAAGCAAGGAGCTCTCCCAGGAGGTAATTATGATAGTAACAGGGATAGGTTGCAATGTGGATCTTGGTGGCCCAATCGGGTTCGTTCCGGCCT
>CAZPWZ010000083.1:0-8493 GCA_964590675.1 uncultured Draconibacterium sp. | reverse complement strand
TTTGGGGTGATGAATGTACCCGATGCACGGCTATTTGCCATCGATAACCTGATAAAATCGGTGAAAGTTGTTCCCACGACCATTGAAATGGTAGATATTCCAGGGCTTTCAAAGGGAGGAAGCCAGACTGAAGGAAATAAATTCCTGTCGGATATCCGCAACGTTGACGCGCTGATCCATGTGATCCGTTGTTTTGATGACCCGCAGATGCCCCACCTGGAAGGGTCGGTGAATGCAGTCCGCGACAAGGAGATCGTAGACCTGGAACTTCAGATCAAGGATCTCGAGTCAGTTGAGAAGAAGATGATCCGCATGGAGAAAATGGCCAAAACCGGCGACAAGGATGCCAGGCACGGGCTGGAGGTGCTCCATAAACTTAAGGAACACCTGGAATCCTTCAAATCGGCCCGCACTGCGCCTGTTTCGACCGATGAACGCCGTTTTCTCGACGACATGTTCCTGCTCAGCGATAAACCGGTGATGTATGTATGCAATGTTGACGATGCATCAGCGATTGGCGGCAACGAATATTCGGCAAGGTTCATTGAATCGGTTAAGGAGGAGGATGCGGAAGTTTTGGTGATCGCCGCGAAAATGGAATCTGAAATTGCGGAGCTTGAAAGCGAAGAGGACCGTGCCATGTTCCTTTCCGATGCCGGATTGTCCGAGCCAGGCGTGAACAGGTTGGTGCGGGTTGCATTCCACCTGCTTGACCTGCAATGCTTCTTTACAGCCGGACCCAAGGAGGTGCGGGCCTGGACCATCAAAAAAGGGATGACGGCTCCGCAGGCTGCCGGAGTCATTCACAGTGACCTTGAACGCGGATTTATCAGGGCTGAGGTGATGAGATACGATGATTTCATCCGGCTTGGCTCAGAGCATGCCTGCAAGGAAAACGGGAAACTGATGGTAGAAGGTAAAAACTATGTGGTTGGCGATGGGGATATCCTCCACATCCGTTTTAATGTTTAGACAAATCGCGCGAAATTCTTGAGTTTTTCAAGAAAATCAGCCTTTTTCCTCACCGAGACTTCCACTTCCGTATTGTCTTCAAGGATGATGGAACCACCCTTGCCCTTTACATATCGCTTCACAAACATCAGGTTGATAAGATGCTTGCTGTGCACCCGTGAAAATGGAAGATCCTCGAGTATCTTCTCATAGTTGTTCAGTGGTTTTGAAGCAACAAAACGCTGCCCGTTGGTCATGTAAAAAAGAGTGTATACATCGCTCGCTTCAAGGCGGATGATGTCGCCGAGTTTGACGATATTCAACCCATCCGTCGATGGGATTATGATCTTTTCATTCTTGCTTTTCAGGCTGTCGCGCAACACCTTCAGCCGGTTATCAATATCATCGGCCTTTACATCCTTGTAGCGGTCAACTGCTATCTCCAGCATTTCGAGGCTGACCGGCTTAACCAGGTAATGAAGCGCTGAAAATTCAAACGCCCTTACCGCGTATTTATCATAGGCAGTAACGAAAATAACCCTGAAATCCTTGAAGGCTACACGTTCTATTACATCGAATCCCTCCCCGTCAGGCATGTTGATATCCAGGAATACAAGTTCAGGCTTAACCGCATCGATCAGGAATGTAGCTTCGCTTACATTGTTGGCAGTCCCGGCGATCTCAATGTTCGGAAAATTACCCGTCAGCAAGGTCTGCAAGGTGATAATGGCACTTTTGTCATCATCGACAAGTACCGTTTTAATTACATCATCCATAAAGGGTTTGTTTACCTAAGGAATTTGCCTGATTTCGAGCAAAAATACAAAGAAAAATGTCATGTAAATGTAGTAATTTTGCAATTAAAATACATTTTCCTGTACCGACGCTAAGATATTAATATAATTTCATGATTATTGATACTGTTGAAAAAATTTTTCTGAAACCGTTTCTTACCCGGGATGATCTTCTCTGCCTGTTGAACACCGATGATAAAGAACGCCTGGTCCTGTTTGAAAAGGCCAGGGAGACAAAGGCTGCCTGTGTCGGTAAAAAGGTGTATTTCAGGGGACTGATCGAGTATTCAAATTATTGCAAAAAAAACTGCTATTATTGCGGGATCAGGGCCGGAAACAGCCGGTATGCACGCTACCAGATGACCGACAGCGAGGTTATGGAGGCGGTGAATTATGCCTTTGAGAATGACTATGCTTCTATCGTTATTCAGTCGGGTGAGCGGTCCAACAAGGTATTTGTGAATAAGATCGAATCCCTGCTGAAAAAAATCCATCGTCAAACTTCAGGAAAGATGCATGTCACGCTTTCACTGGGCGAACAAACCGGGGAGACTTACCGCAGGTGGTTCGACGCAGGCGCCCACCGCTACCTGCTGCGCATTGAGGTCTCCAATCCGGATCTCTATAAAAAACTGCATCCAAATAATGCCACGCACGATTACCAGCATCGCATCGATGCATTGAACACCCTGCGAAAAACCGGCTACCAGGTTGGTACGGGTGTCATGATCGGGCTGCCGTTTCAGACCCTCTCAGACCTGGCCGACGACCTGCTCTTTTTCCGTGATTTCGACATCGACATGGCTGGTATGGGACCCTATATCGAACATGCAGACACGCCGTTGTACCAGCACCGTGAGAAACTGCTGCCGTTGAAGGAAAGGTTTGACCTGTCACTGAAAATGGTTGCGATCCTCCGGATCATGATGAAAAACATCAATATCGCCGCAACAACCGCCATGCAAACCATTGATCCGCAGGGACGCGAAAAAGCGCTGATGGTGGGTGCCAATGTGATCATGCCCAATCTTACCCCGGTCAAATACCGCCAGGATTACCTCCTTTATGAAAATAAGCCATGCCTTGACGAAGAGGCTGAAGAATGTAAAAGCTGCCTGGAAGCCAGGATCCATATGGCCGGTGATACCATCGGATACGGAGAATGGGGTGACTCCGGGCACTACAAAGACAGAACAGCATTCAATTGAATAATAATTCCAGCATTCTATCATTCCATAACATCCCTATGAAGCATTCCGCCCCCCACCCTGCCGTATTTGAAAAAGTTGAGATCATCGATGCCGGCGCCGAAGGCATGGCCGTGGGAAGGATCGGGGAGAAGGTGATTTTTGTTCCCTTTGTCGTTCCGGGAGATGTGGTTGATGTGCAGGTCACGCGGAAGAAAAAAAAGTATCTTGAGGGCAAGGCTGTACATATCCATACCTATTCACCCAGGAGAACAGCGCCGCACTGCTCCCATTTCGGCCTTTGCGGAGGATGCCGGTGGCAGAACATGCAATATGAAGAACAGCTTTATTACAAGCAGAAGCAGGTGTTCGACAGTTTTACCCGGATCGGGAAACTCGAAAACCCAATGATCCTCCCGATCCTTCCCTCACCCAAAACAAAGTATTACCGGAACAAGCTGGACTTTACCTTTTCAAACCACCGCTGGCTCACCAGTGAGGACCGCGATGCAGCACCCGGAACCATCAGCACGGATGCCCTGGGATTTCATATTCCCCAGTTCTTCGATAAGGTAGTGGACATCAACGAGTGCTTTCACCAGAAGGATCCTTCGAATGCGATCCGCACCGCCGCAAGGCAATATGCCATTGACCAGCAGCTTTCCTTTTATGATGTACGCACATGGCAGGGACTACTGCGCAACCTGATCATCCGGAATACGGAGGCCGGCGGCTTCATGGTTATCATGGTCTTTCACCATGATGATAAGGCGATTGCGCCCATGCTGAACCACCTTGCACAACAATTTCCGGAAATCACCAGCCTCTTTTATGTCATCAATGAAAAGAAAAATGATACCATTTATGACCTGGAATTTAAACTGTTCAAGGGAGAACAATATATAACCGAAAAAATGGATCCTTACCGGGAAGGCGGAAGGGAGATCGAATTCCGTATTGGTCCGGCGTCGTTTTTTCAGACCAATTCATTTCAGGCCATCAATTTATATAAAATCACCGCCGATTTCGCACAATTAACAGGCAATGAACATGTTTACGATCTTTACACCGGTACCGGGACCATTGCCAACTATATTGCACCCTATGTAAGCAGGGTCACCGGGATCGAATCGGTGGAGGCTGCTATAGCCGATGCTGAAGTCAACTCAATGATCAATGGTATCCGGAACACCCGTTTCATCTGCGGGGAAACTGAGAAAATATTGACTGCTGATTTCCTGGAAACACACGGCCGTCCCGATGTTATCATCACCGATCCCCCGAGAAACGGGATGCATGAAAAAGTTGTACGCACCATCCTGGATGCCAGGCCGCAGAAAGTGGTTTATGTCAGTTGCAATCCGGCCACCCAGGCTCGCGATCTTGCCCTGATGAGCGAAAGTTACACCCTCGAAAAATGCCAGCCGGTTGATATGTTCCCGCACACGCAGCATGTTGAAAATGTAGCCTCCCTGAAGCTCAGGGATTAGATTGCGGACAAACGTTTTTGAATCCATTCATGGAGCGCTTCCCAATCCAGGTTATCCATATCGATGGTATAGTCGGCCTGTTTGTAATAAAATTCACGCCCGGTTAAATGCTTCGTTACCTTATCTTCCAGTTCTTCAGCGGGGATATCCTTAAGCAGCGGCCTTTTCCGCTTGACATGCTTTAACCTTTCAACCAGGGAAGGAATCGTCCAGTGAAGATATAGCGAAATCCCCGACTCCCTGATCACATGCATGTTATCGAAGTAACAAGGCGTCCCCCCTCCGGTAGAGATCACCATGTTCTCAAAAGTGCGTGTTTCATGCAGCAGTGATTGTTCAATTTTCCTGAATCCCGCTTCATCATATTTTTCAAAAAAATCGAGCACACTGATGCGAAACCGCTCCTCGAACATCTGATCAAGGTCAATAAAGGAAAATCCAAGCTTTTCGGCAAGCTGGTGGCCCAGGTTCGATTTGCCGGAGGCCATATAACCAATAAGGTAGATGCGCATTGCGTAAAATTAGGAATATTTTTCATACCTTTGCGCAGCCAAACACCCGGTTAAACCATGAAAATAATTAAACTTCCGGCACTCCTCATGCTCTTTGCAATGCTCCTGTTTTCGGGCTGTGACAGTAATGGCAAAAACGGGCAGGAGAGCATTTCGACGGATATCGTAAACAATCCCAACACGGCCAGCGGTGAGGCCGACAAAGGATCCCTGCCGGTAATTGATTTTGAAGAAACCGAACATGATTTCGGCAGGATCATCGAAGGGGAAACTGTTGCCTTTTCATTCAATTTCACCAACTCCGGGAAATCGGACCTGATCCTTGCCGAAGTGACAACTTCCTGCGGGTGCACCGTGCCCTCCTACTCAAAAACACCGATCCGACCGGGTGAGTCAGGAACCATCAAAGTGGCTTTTAACAGTACCGGAAGACGCGGTTACCAGAATAAAGACATTGTTGTTGTCTCAAATACACAACCCAATACCTCCGTTATCCGCATAAAGGCCCAGGTGGTTAACCCTTCAGCGGACAAATAGCCGGTAAGCAGGAAAATAACAGGCGTCTTTTGACATTGAAATCGTAAATCAAAAATCGTAAATCGTAAATCGCAAATCGTAAATCGCAAATCGTAAATCGTAAATCGTAAATCGTAAATTAAAATGACACATCTCTTAAACATCCTTTTAATGGCTCCTCAGGGCCAGGGCGGACAGCAGAGTGGCTGGATGTCGTTCTTACCACTGGTTCTGATCATAGTGGTCTTCTATTTCTTCTTTATCCGTCCCCAGATGAAGCGGTCAAAAGATCAGAAAAAATTCAAGGAAAGCCTGCAAAAAGGACAGAAAATCATCACCATCGGTGGAATCCATGGCCGTATCGTGGAGATCCAGGAAACGACCGTAACGATCGAAGTTGAAAACAGCGTCAGGTTACGCGTTGAAAAATCAGCCGTCGCCATGGACAACACCCAGACGATCGAAGCGAAATAAATTGGTTAACCCTTCAGCCGATGAAATCCGACTTCCTTGAATTCATCGGAAACGCCCGGCAACGACGCAGTGAAAAATTCAGGAATCAACTCTCCACTTTCATTGTCTGCCTGGTTCTTTCGGTATTGATTTGGGCGCTTATAAGGCTCTCCAAGGATTATTACCATTCCATCGAGTATAAATTAAATTACACACAGATCCCCGGGAATTTCAACCTGGAAGGTTATTCTGATTCAACACTCCATCTCAGGATCAAATTACAGGGTTACGAGTTTTTCTCTGAGCAGTTCCTCCTGAAACAAGACCGGGAGTATGATGTTAGCCTGCGGAATGTGCGCCTCCGCTATTCAGGCGATCATATCACGGGGTACATGCTCACAAACCGCATCGGAAAAGAGATCATCGCGCAAACGAATTTCCCGAGCGATGTCTATTTTATTTCGCCGGACACGCTCTTTTTTGAATTCAGAAAACCGGTTATAAAGAAAATACCGGCAAAACCCTCACCCAGTTTTATCAGGATGCAGGTTGGCGGCCGGGATACAATGCTACATTTGACAGACACCCTGATGAAACAGGTTGATCCGAAATCAACATTGAAAAGAAACCAATGACTTTAAAAATCGGACTTACCGGTAATATTGGAAGCGGAAAGACCATGGTTTCGGCAGTATTCTCGGTCCTTGGCATCCCGGTATACCATGCCGACGAAGCATCAAAAACATTCCTGGACGATCCGGCAGTAAAAAATGAGATCGTCAAATATTTCGGTTATGGGGTCCTGACCAACGACCATGAAATCAACCGCAGGTCGCTGGCCTCCATCGTATTCACCGACAAGCAATCCCTTGGCAAACTTAATTCGATCCTTCATCCCAGGGTGAAGCAGGATTTTCGCAACTGGACGGATTTGCAAGCCGGGAAACACTATGTGATACAAGAGGCAGCCATCATCTTTGAAAGCGGATTCAGCAATGAGTACGATTACATTATCCATGTTTCCTGTCCCAGGGAAATTGCCATTGAACGGGTTGTAGCCCGCGACAAAATTGATCCTAATTCTGTTCTGCGACGCATGCAATTTCAGCTTGAAGATTCCGAAAAAGCGCATCTATCGGACTTCGTTATCCATAATGATGGATCGAAGCTTGTTATTCCGCAAGTTCTTTTAATCCACCAACATTTATTGTCACTGGATCCGGGAAACGGTGATGAAGCCATGCTTCCGGAATGATAAATCGGGCGATGGCCATGCTTCGTTAAGCAATAAATTTATAGCTTTGCCTGTGAATCATCACTAATGCTTCAAAACCCATTGAAAAAGGTACTGGGAATATTCCTTTTGTTCTGCCTGGCATCTCCGGTGTTATTCAATTATTCCTGGTATGCCCTGCAAAAAAGGGTGATCCGGAAGGAGATCAAACGGAAAATCATCTCAGGGATGCATCGGGATGAACTCATCCTCCTGACCTTTACATCAAAGCACGCCCTGAAATCACTCCGATGGGAGCATGATGGTGAGTTTGAGTATAAAAACCAGATGTATGACATCGTTGAAAGGGTGAGCAGCGGCGATACCGTTCGTTACTGGTGCTACTGCGACACAAAGGAGACAGGACTCAACAGCATGATAAAGGAACTTGCAGCCAATTCAATGGGGAAAAATCCGCAAAACAGGGAGAGTCAGAAACGGTTGCTCACCTTTTTGCAGACGCTTTGGCTGCCCGACCGGTTTACATGGGATCCCGGTGATTCGAAACGGGACCATGAATTTTTCAGGAACAGGCAATTCCTTTATGCTTCCATTTTGCAGGAGCCGCTCGTGCCTCCTCCCAGAATCAGTTAAACAAATCTTCATTATCAAATTATGAGACTTCCCATTCAGGGGAGCTATTTCTCATTTGTTTAACTAAATTCAAAAAAAATGAAACCATTTATTATGCTATGCTGTATGTTGGGCATATGCACCATTACATTTTCCCAGATTGTGACCCTTAAAGACCGGGACAACAATCAGCCGCTTGACCTGGTAACACTTACATGTGATGCTCCGAAAGTCTTTGCCCTCACCAATGCCGAAGGCCAGGCAGACATTTCGAAGTTTGTCGGGGCAGATCAGATAGAGATCAGGCTGATTGGTTACCAGACAATGCGTGTAAGCTATGCGAACCTGGAAAAATCCGGTTTTTCGGCGACATTGGCTCAAACTGCGATCAACCTTGACCAGGTGGTGATCTCCGGCACGCGCTGGAATCAGAATCAACGGGATATCCCGGCCAGGATACTGGTAATTTCACCCAAGGATGTGACACTAATTAATCCGCAAACAACTGCGGACCTGTTGGGTGCATCTGGCGAAGTTTTTATCCAGAAAAGCCAGCAAGGTGGCGGAAGCCCGATGATCCGTGGCTTTGCAACCAACCGGCTGCTCCACACGGTCGATGGAATTCCCATCAATACCGCCATTTTCTGGAGCGGAAACCTGCAGAATGTCATTTCGCTCGACCCATTTTCATTTGAGAGCGCCGAGGTGATTTTTGGACCGGCCTCGTTGATTTACGGCAGTGAT
>CAZPWZ010000082.1:7636-8508 GCA_964590675.1 uncultured Draconibacterium sp. | reverse complement strand
CCCAGAATTGCCAGGAATGTCACAAAACCCCGGATTATTCAAGCACCTCCCCGGAATGTATATCCTGCCACCAGGACAATTACAATGCAACCACCAATCCCAGTCATGCACAACTTAGTTTTTCGACTAATTGTACCGATTGCCATACAACCAACCCTGGTTGGAAGCCTGCAGAATACAGGGATCATGACGCCAAATCTTTCCCAATCTATTCAGGGAAGCACAGTGGTGAATGGAGTTCATGCGCTGATTGTCATACCAACCCTGCCAGCTATGCACAATACACCTGCATTGATTGCCATGAACACAACCAGCAGGATATGGATGGCGAGCATGGAGGAGTTCAGGGTTATGCCTATAACAGCCCTGCCTGCCTGGCATGCCACCCCACCGGTTCGGCCGAAGGCACATTCAACCACGCTACATCTGCATTCCCGTTAACCGGGGCACATGAGACCACTGAATGCATCAAATGTCATACGACCGGCTACATCGGAACCTCCTCTGTATGCAACAGCTGTCATACGCCGGATTTTAATAAGACCACAAACCCGAATCACGCAGCTATCGGTATTCCCACAACATGTGAAACATGTCACACCACCCAGCCGGGATGGAAGCCTGCCACCTTCGCAATACATAACAACTATTACGTCCTGGCTGGTGCACATGTGCCTATAGCCAATGATTGTGCGGCCTGCCATAACGGAAATTATTCCACCACCCCGAAAGATTGTTTCGGATGCCACGAGGATAATTACAACGCATCTACAAACCCAAATCACATCACCGCCAATTTCCCGACAACCTGTGAAACCTGCCATTCGCAAACTGCCTGGGCTCCCTCAACGTTCGATCACAACAATGTTTAC
>CAZPWZ010000082.1:0-7626 GCA_964590675.1 uncultured Draconibacterium sp. | reverse complement strand
GACGCAAATTAACCAGTTCGGAAACGCGAAGGAAACAATCGAAAGCGAGTACAATACCAATAGCCATCTTCGCCAATAAAGACGACTTGGTAGATACATGAGCAGCCAATGCACACGCCAACTCCCATGTTAGCGGAGGATACGAGGTACCAGGTTCCATTTTGGACCAACCACGCAACGCCAACCGAGACCGAGGTAAAAAATGACGCAAACGCGGAATAAACAAACCCAAACCAAATAACGGAAAATTTCCCGACAACGTGTAAAACGTGTCATTCGACAACGGCCTGGGCTCCATCAACTTTTGATCATAACAACATTTATCCACTCACAGGGGCACATGCCACTATTGCAACCAACTGTTTCGCCTGCCACCAGGGAAGTTATGTGAACACACCCAACACCTGTGCGGGTTGTCATATGCCTAATTTCAACGCTTCTACCAATCCCAATCATGCTGCGATCAACATTCCAACGGAATGTAATACATGCCACACAACCAATCCAAACTGGGCCCCTGCAACCTTCCCGATCCATAATAATTACTATGTTCTGGCCGGAGCGCATGTGAGCATAGCCAATAATTGCGTCACCTGCCACAACGGGAATTATAATACCACCCCGAATACCTGTGTTGGCTGCCATCTTGCCAACTATAATCAAACCACAAATCCTCCCCATGCAGCTTCTCAGTTTCCGACCAGCTGCGAAGATTGCCATTCACAAAACACATGGTCCCCAGCAAACTGGGATCACGACAACCTTTATTTTCCAATCTATTCCGGAAAACACCAGGGCGAATGGAATACATGCTCCGATTGTCATCCGAATGCAGGAAATTATTCCGTTTTCACCTGCACAACCTCATGCCATCCGCAAGCCTCAACCAACAGTGAGCACCAGGGAATCAGCGGTTATTCTTACAACAGCATAGCCTGTTTAAACTGCCACCCAGATGGCAGCGGAGATAAAATGTTGCAAAAGGTCATTAGAAAAGATTAACCGTGTAACCATGAAATATATCATTCCGGTTCTTTTTGTGTTGCTGTCAGGCTTTGAATTGAAGAGTCAGACCCTTTATGAAACAATAGAGGGAAAGGTATCCTATGTTACCACACAAAATGTCTATGTCAAATTTCAATCAACCGAACAATTTACGAAGGGAGATACCCTGTTTGTTAAAATTAACGGGATTCTGGCACCAGCGCTAGTCGTCCAGGAAATATCATCCATTTCCTGTGTCTGCATTCCTTTGCCAGCAGTCAAACTGGCAGTGGGCGACCTGGTCGTTTCGGGTCCGAAAACGATCAAACCAGGGAACATTGAAGGTCAGGCTGCAACTCCGGGAACACCAGTTGTTGTGGCAGGTCAGGATTCTGTTGCAGTCAGAAAAACGGAGCAGAAAAAACGGAGCCAGTCAATCACCGGGAATGTTGCAGTTTCCTCTTACCTGAATTTTTCAAACGTAACCGCCAATTCCCAGCGGATGAGGTACTCGTTTTCAATAAATGCACTGAATATAGGCAACTCGAAACTATCGGCCGAGGCATATATTAATTTCGTACACAAGATCGGGGAATGGACCGAAATTCAGGATGATATGTTCAACGGATTGAAGATTTACAGCCTGGCGTTGAATTATGAATTCAACAAACATCATAAATTATGGTTTGGCCGCAGGATTAATCCGCGGATTTCCAACGCAGGCGCCATCGATGGACTTCAGTATGAACTGAAGTTCGGTTCCTTTACCCTTGGTGCAATTGCAGGTTCCAGGCCCGATTATAAAAATTATAATTTTAATCCCAACCTCTTTCAGGTTGGTGGTTACCTTGGACACGACCTGGTTACAAAAAAGGGGAGCATGCAAACCACAGTAGCATTTATGGAACAGATGAACAATGGCTATACCGACCGCCGGTTTGCCTATATTCAGCATTCCAATGCGCTGCTTCCAAAATTGTACTTCTTCGGATCCGCTGAGGTCAGCCTGTATAAAAAAGTAATGAATCCCGTTGATACAGTCCAAAAAGATACCACCTACAACAAGGATAATTCACCTGATCTTTCCAATCTTTATTTATCCCTGAGATACAGGCCATTCAGGCAGTTATCGCTGAGCATATCCTACAGCGCACTGCAAAATATCATCTTTTACGAAACCTATCCCAAAAATGTCCTGGAAAGAATGATGGAGATGGCAACGGTGCAGGGATTTATGTTCCAGGTGAGCTATCAGCCAGTCAAATTCTTGTCAATCGGCGTAAATACAGGTTACCGCGATAGCAAACAAGATCCCAGGCCAACAAAAAACCTGTATGGTTACGTGACCTACAGCCGTATCCCGGGAATAAATGTTTCAGCCACACTTTCGGCAACCATCCTTGAAACAAGTTATATCTCGGGCGGGATTTATGCCCTGGGGATTTTCCGTGATCTCATCCCCGGAAAATTATCAGCCGGACTGGATTATAAGTATGTCAGCTATAAATTCCTGAGCGGTGAATCAAAATTGGCACAAAATACCGTAGATCTGAACCTGACCTGGCGCATCATGAAAAAATTGTCCTGCTCCCTCTACCTGGAAGGGACCTTCGACAAGAATTCGATTTTCAACCGCGCCTATATTAATATCACCCAGCGATTTTAACCGCGCATCCGGGTTGATTCCAGACAAAATTCTTCCGGCTACCATTAAACAGTTAATTCTACATATGAAGGAGTGCCCCTATGTTACATGATTATAGCTATCTTTGCCCAGAAAAAATACAAATCTTTACTGACTATGAATAAAAGCAAATTAATCCTTACAGTCATTTTGTTGATCCTTGGAATATTATTTATCGTAACAACCTGTAACAGAAGCGGGAATAAGAGCAAGGCAAGAGTGCTTCCCCCGGGCATGCACGGTGTGGTCATTACCGAGGTTATTCAAACTTCAAACTATACCTACTTCCAGGTCGAAGAGAACGATACTAAATTCTGGATAGCCGTGGTCAGCCGTGATTCCAAACCAGGCGATTCCCTGTATTATTCGAAATTTGCTGAAATGAAAAATTTTTCAAGCAGGGAACTGGGTCGTACGTTCCCTTCGGTCCTGTTCGTAGATGATCCCAGCGACAAGCTCGTACCGCCGGTTGCAGCAAATCCCCCGGAGTTAACACCCAAAAAGGTGAAAATTGTCCGCTGGTCCGAAGTTTCTGTGGTAACTCCAAAAGGTGGGATCACCATTGCTGACCTTTATAAAAACAAAAACATGTATGCGGGCAAACCTGTAATCATCCGTGGCAAGGTGGTCAGGTATAATCACGAAGTGATGCACAAAAACTGGGTGCATATCCAGGACGGAACTGACTTTGAAGACAAATTTGACCTGACCGTCACCACCCTCGACAGTTTAGCTGTTGGCAGCACCGTTACCTTCAAAGGAATTATCAGGCTGGACAAGGATTTCGGATCAGGTTACACCTATGATGTGATCATGGAGGAAGCCAAATCCAGTGATATCAAACTGACTGAATAGGCTGTTACTTTTTTGCGATATTCCGGATCATCCCACTGAAGATCATTCCATGAAAAGGGAGGATCGAAAACCAGTATATCCTTCCCCATATTCCGGTTGGGCGAAAGGTTGCAGTTTGTTTCAGGATATTATCCTGGTCAATGATAAATTCAAGCCAGGCCTCACCAGGTAATTTCATTTCAGCATAAAGAAGTAACCTTTTTTCCTTTTTATTTGCATAAATCACCCTCCAGAAATCAAGGGCATCACCTGCTGCAATTTCTCCCGGGTGTGTTCTGCCCCTGCGCAGGCCTACCCCGCCAACCAGTTTATCAAGAAAACCCCTGATATTCCATAGCAGGTCGGCATAATACCATCCGTTTTCGCCACCGATGGACCAGATCTTTACCATGGCTTTCTCCGTATCTGTCACCTGGCGTTTTCTGATGTCTTTGTAACATCCGTATATAGGGACCTCAACAAATTTCGACAATCCTGCTTCAAGGGCCTGGCTTGACAGGGCATCTTTCCAGCTCGACAGCACCCGGTTCTGTTCAATCCGGTCAAAAGCCAGCTCGATTGCCTTATCATAGGAGATTGGAGTGATTTGCAGCATCTTTTCCAAAATGTTGTCCTTGCACACCACCTCCACCTTCATGCTGTTGACCAGGTGTGTGGCAAGCGAATAGGAAATGGAGGTCACAAAATAGAGCCAGTAGGAAGATAATTTCGGGGTCATGACTGGTACGACCCATATCCACCTGCGAAGGCCGCGGATATGTGCAAAGTGCAGCAATATCTCCCTATAAGTCAGAACATCCGGCCCACCGATATCAAAACTCTGGTTATAGGTCTCCGCTTTCAGCATGACACCCGACAAATATTCGATCACATTGCGGATGGAGATGGGCTGTGATTTTGTATCAAGCCATTTCGGAGCAATCATAAAGGGCAGTTTCTCAACCAGGTCGCGGATAATTTCAAAGGATGCACTGCCCGATCCAACAATAATGCCGGCTCTAAGTGTGGTTAAGGCATATGTTTTTGATGCCAGTATTGCTTCAACATTTTTCCTGGATGAAAGATGTTTTGATAGTTTTTCCTCGTTGACGATTCCGCTGAGATAGATGACCTGCTTCACCCTGGTCTGCTCCAGTCTCCCTTTAAAATTCCCGGCCGATATGGCCTCCATCTCCTCAAACTTCCCCTGGGTGGTCGCCATCGAATGAATCAGGTAAAAGGCTACATCGATATCCCCGGGGATCCTGCTCAGTTCGCCGGGTATCAGAAAATCAACCTCAACAACGGTGATATTGTAACCCTTAAACCGGCTTACATCAAAACGGTTTGTATCCCTTACACAACAAACCACCTCATGCCCGTTTTCAAGTAAAACCGGTAACAGCCGTTTAGCAATATACCCGGTGGCGCCTGTAAGCAGAATTTTCATGATTGCCGGCAGATTTTTCTGATCGCAAAGATAGACATCTTTTGTTCCCTTCAACATCTACCCCCGCCCCGGCAAACCTGTTCATATAATAACCACCCTGCCTGTCCTCACTTCAGTGCCCGTCCTTAAAACCAATAAATAAACCCCCGGGGATAAACTGCCGACGGGCAGGATGAACTGGTGATTCCCGGAGTTTTTCATGCCTTCTGACTGCCTGAAGACTGGCTTTCCCATCATGGAATAGACCTCGATGCATACTTCGGCGCCGGCTGTAAAACTGCCGGAAAAGCGGATAAAATCATGCCCGGGATTGGGAGATACCGTGATGGATCCGGAGATGTTATATCCGGGGATGTCCTGTTTAAAACCGACCGTTGTCTTGAATTTCTCCTTCACTACCAGTTCAACGAGTTTTTTTGCATCAGCCGGATCAAGGTAAAAGAGAGGTACCGACAGGATAATCACCTTATAATCATCTCCCAGGTATTCGATCCCAACAGGCTTGCCCTTCATACTGCCCTTGATCGAGGTCGTATCGAAGCCGCTGTTAAACCGGTATGCAACCTTTGCATCAGCCGACGGGTAAATGCATTCCACATTTATCACGTGCCCGGGAACTTGCGGGTAGCATTTTGACGAGTCGATCCTCAGGGTGTCATACCCTTCCGCAACAGGCCACGAGCCATTCAGGGCCGCCTGTGGTTTACGCGCAACCTCGCTGATTTTAAAAACTTTACTGATGGTATCGGCAGGATTGAAAATAGCATTGAACTTCAGGTTGCCATTGATGAAAAAACTGGGCTGAAAACCAGACAGGAACAGCTGGCCGCCGTTATTCACATAGCTGGTGATATCTTCAATATTCCTGCGGAATGAAGAGTTTTTCTGTTCAGAATATGCATTAGATAACCATACGATCCGTTGGTATCTGCCCAGTACCGAGATATCAAGCGAATCGGTCACCGAAGCATCCGAGTAATCGTATGGCAGATCGTGAAAGATTTCCCGGTAAAAAGCCGAAACAGCTGAATCCGGAGGGTTGTTAAACCCGCCCTGGGAATCCTTTACCACCAGCAACTCCCTGTTCATAGGCGTCGCAGCACCCCTGACGGTATTCGAGGGTATGCTTTCATAATGCTGCTCATTGACGGAACAGATGAAATAGTGATAAAGAACCCCCGCGACAACTGTTGTATCTGTATAGGTAAATACACTTCCTGATGTTTGTCCGGCCAGTATGAACCCGGAATCGGCCATTTCACTTCTGTAGATCCTGAATTCCTTTACATTACTGTTAGCAGTAGGCATCCATGAGATGGTAACACGCGATTCGCCCGATGAACATGAAGGATCACGCGGCACCGGTGTGAGCTGTTCATTCAGCAGGATCGCGCAATTGGCCTTCACCACCTCGCGGCAAAAATCCATGTTGCAATTGCTTACGCTGTCATCAACGGTGTGCCAGTTAGGATTCAGGCCAAACTCATCGAACCCGGTAACGCAAAAGCCCAATTCATGGAAATGATAGGCATCAGAAGGTGGATAATTGCCGGGAACCACCCTGAGCGAAGTGTACAGCAACGCAGATGTACGGGTCAGATCCCCAACCCAGGCATAACTGCCTGTTTCCGGGTCATACCCAAATATGGAGTATGCTGTGTCACAGGGATATCCGATCATATCATTGCATATGGACATCCTTACGTCTTCATGGACAGATGCAAGTTTATCGGCATAATAGATACTCCCGCTGTAGTTCAGGTATCCTGTAAGTTCCTCTGCGGCATAAGTGACAAACCGGATGGTAGAGGCAGGCTGAAATCCCTGTGCCTTGAATACCCTCGCGATTTCAATTGCTGCCGCACAACCGCTGGCATTGTCATCGGCCCCCGGAGCCGGCTGGTGCGGATCAGGTTCAATGTAATCGTCATGATGCGCTCCCAGGATATAAACCTCCCCGGGAGCGGAAGTTCCCGGATAAGTAGCAATGACATTAAACTGCCAGACCGAATCCTCCGGCACTGTTTCTCCAGCCACCCGGAATGAATCAAGCACGACATCCGTATACCCATAACTCCTGAATTTACCGGCAATCCTGGCTGCCACTTCACGGTGATTCGGAGCATACATAAAACGGGTGCCCATGTCGACCATCATCTGCATGGTCGCAGCAATACTGTCCTGGCTGATCGCCTCCAGGATCCCGGTTATCATCGGGTTCGTCTCATTTCCTGACTGGTATTGTGAGGGTGTATGGCGTTGCTGCCCCATCAGCGGGAAATAATAAAAAAGACCCGCTATGACCAGGATAAAGTATGATTTCTTCATAAATCCCAAAATTTATTTTAAAATTATCCGGTTCTATGAAGGAAAGCAAGAATAATCGGTGTACATCCCATGAACACCGCTGTAACCAGAAATAGGTCAGTCAGGTCCGTGATCGTTCAGATCGCAGGTGGTAATAATACAGAGTAAATATACTCATCAAGGAATTGTCCGTTTTTGAAAAGTGACTTCTCAAATCGGCCTTCAAGTTTCATGCCCGCTTTTTCAAGGACGCGCTGTGAAGCCAGGTTTGTTGAATAGGGACGTGCGTAAATCCGGTTGATGTCAAACGATTTGAACCCGTATTCAATCATCTGGATGACCGCCCTCGTCATGATTCCCCTGCCCC
>CAZPWZ010000081.1:0-8533 GCA_964590675.1 uncultured Draconibacterium sp. | reverse complement strand
AGTCCAGCAGCATGGTAGCCCACTTGCTGCACCACGCCGGCCTCGACGCGGGCGCTTTCCTAGGGGGTATTTCGGTGAACCTGGGCAGCAACCTGCTGCTGCCCCAAACGCCCGCCGCGCCCGTGGTGGTGGAGGCCGACGAGTATGACCGTTCTTTCCTGACCCTACACCCCGACGTGGCCATCGTCACCAGCACCGATGCCGACCATCTCGATATTTATGGCAACCATAGCGACCTGCTTAAGACCTTTTCGGAATTCACCGCAGGTATTCCGGCAGGTGGTTCACTGATCCTGAAGACGGGAACATCCGTGATACCGGAACTGAAGAACAATTATACCGTTTACGATTACTCTCTCAGCGGATCAACATTATTTTCAGCTAAAAACATCCGGGTTACTGAAGGTCAGCTTCATTTCGATTTCATCAACCCGGGTGAAACGATAAATAATCTCATCCTGGGGGTTCCGGGGAGATTTAACCTGGAGAATGCCGTGGCAGCTCTTGCTGTTGGTTACCTGCTCGGAATCGCTTCTGACGTGCTCAGAGAAGCGCTGGGCTCCTATTCCGGGGTTCAGCGGCGCTTTGATGTCCGCATCCGGCGTGAGGGGATGGTATACATTGATGATTACGCGCACCACCCCGAAGAACTAAAAGCCTGCATCGGTGCAGTTAAGGAAATGTACCCCGGCAAAAGAATCACAGGGGTATTCCAGCCTCATCTTTATTCCCGGACGCGCGATTTGGCGGATGAATTTGCACGAAGCCTGGAATTGCTGGATGAGCTGGTTCTGCTCGATATATACCCGGCCCGTGAAGCGCCCATCGAAGGAGTAACTGCGCAAATTTTGCTTGACAGGACCATCATAGGTTATAAAAAACTGGTTCAGAAAAAAGAGCTGCTTTCAGAATTGAAGCTGCTTAAACCGGAGATATTACTTACCCTCGGAGCGGGCGACATCGACCAGTTTGTTTCACCCATCACAGATTTTTTTTCAGCAGTAAAATATAAATGAAAAAATTTTTAAAAATACTACGGATTGTTTTTTGGGTGCTCATTGTGGCCGGGGCGGGCATATTGGTCGGATTTGTCGAGGCTGAACAGTACAGCCGGCCATGTAAAAAAGTTGTAATCAGCATCGATTATGGTATTGCGGATATGCTGATCACCAAAAAGGACATTGATTCGATCGTAATGAAATCGGCAGGAATGGTCAAAGGCAAACCGCTTGGCTATATCAATACAGGGTCCATCGAACGGTCGATCCGCAGGCAACCGTATGTTGCAAAAGTTTCAGTTTATGAAAGCAACGAAGGCACCCTCCATGTCGATGTACGTCAGCGGGAGCCCCTGCTGCGTATCATCAACAACCGATATGAAAATTTCTATATCGATGAATCAGGGTCCCTCCTGCCGGTCAATCCGAATTTCTCGGCCCGCGTGCTGGTTGCCAATGGATCGATCAGCGATTCCTATATGAAAAATCCCGTTTACCGTGTAAATATCCTGGCACTGTCCGATTCAATTTACGCTGATTCCCTCCTTACCAACCTTTACAAACTGGCTATGTTCATTTCTCATGATCCTTTCTGGAAATCCCAGATCGACCAGATCTATGTAAATGAACTCCGGGAATTTGAATTGATTCCAAGGGTTGGAAATCACGTGATCATGCTGGGAACCGCGGATGACCTGGAGGATAAATTCAGGAAACTGTTCGTTTTTTACCGGCTGGGGCTGAATAAAATCGGCTGGAATAAATACAATATCATCAACATAAAATTCAAGAATCAAGTGGTCTGTTCTAAAATATAATCAAGCATGAAAAACTCAGGAATCATTGTCGGTCTCGACATCGGCACAACGAAGATAGCGGTCATTGTCGGCCGAAAAAACGAACATGGTAAAATAGAAATTCTGGGATATGGCAAAGTGCCTTCAATCGGTGTTAAAAGAGGCGTGGTCGCAAACATCGATAATACGATACAATCCATCAAGGAGGCTGTTGCAGAGGCATCAGCCAAGTCGGGGGTGGATATTAAATATGTCAACGTAGGGATTGCCGGGCAGCATATCAAGAGCCTCCAGCACCGGGGCAGCATGATCCGCGAGGACAGTGAAACGGAAATCAGCCAGGAGGACATTGACAAGCTATGCAACAGCATGTATAACCTGAACATGAATCCAGGCGAGGAAATCCTTGATGTGATCCCGCAGGAATTCAGCATCGACGGTGACCATGGCATCATGACACCAAAGGGGTATACGGGCAGTTCGCTTGAAGCGAATTTCCACATCATCATCGGTCAGACTGCTGCTGCAAAAAATATTTACAAGTGCGTGCGCAGGGCGGGACTTGAGGTGGTTGAGCTAATCCTTGAACCTATTGCTTCAGCTGAAGCCGTTTTAAGCGAAGAGGAAAAAGAGGCTGGTGTCGTGTTGGTCGATATCGGCGGCGGCACTTCCGATATTGCGATCTTCCATGCAGGGATCATCCGTCATACGGCTGTAATCCCACTGGGGGGGGAAATTATTACCGAAGATATCAAGGAGGGTTGTGCCATCATTAAGAAACATGCGGAAGAGCTTAAGGTGAAATTCGGATCGGCGCTGGCCCGTGAAAACAGGGAAGAGGAGATTGTCGCCATTCCCGGGCTGCGGGGACGCACACCCAAGGAGATCAGCCTTAAAAACCTGGCATCCATCATTCAGGCCCGGATGGAGGAGATCATCGAACACATCTACTACGAGATAAAAAACTCGGGGTACGAAAAGAAACTGATTGGCGGGATCGTGCTTACCGGTGGTGGCGCACATCTGAGGCATGTGGCTCAGCTTACAGAGTTCATGACTGGTCTCGATACCCGTATTGGTTATCCCAACGAACACCTTGCAAGCGACGTAATTGTTGATATGGCAAGTCCCATGTATGCAACCGGGGTGGGGCTGGTCATCGAAGGTATCGGCCGTTATCAGAAAGAGGTTGAAAAGGCCAAGCCTGAAGAACAGGTCATACCGGAGGAATCTCCAGAACCTGATGGAAAGAAAAAGAGGGTCAAAGTCAAAAAAGTCAAAGATCAATCGAAACCCAGCAAACGCTTTCCTGAAATTTTTCTTGATAAAATCAGGGGTATTTTCGAAGAGGATGTCGATTAATTATTCTATTAACAATCATGGGTTGATAAAAAAAAGATAACCATCGATTTTCATTAGCCTTTCTTAATAATTTTAAACAGGAAAAAAAGAACAAAAATGGCCGCTATGTTAAAATTTGATTTACCTAAAGATCAATCATCTATCATAAAAGTTATCGGAGTAGGTGGTGGCGGCAGCAACGCTGTGAACCATATGTTCCGCCAGGGTATCAAGGGCGTGGACTTCATCATCTGCAATACCGATGCACAGGCCATGGAATCAAGCCCGGTTCCCACAAAAATCCAGCTTGGAGCTAACCTTACAAGCGGACTGGGAGCAGGTGCAGCTCCTTCGGTTGGACGAAATGCTGCACTTGAAAATGCAGATGACATCCGCGAAGTACTGGAAAAAGGGACCAAAATGCTCTTTATCACTGCCGGACTTGGCGGGGGCACGGGAACAGGAGCAGCCCCGGTAATCGCACAGATTTCCAAAGAACTGGATATCCTGACAGTTGGCATCGTCACCATACCATTTTCATTCGAAGGCAGGAAACGTCGTCAATCGGCCGAAGACGGAATCCGTCAGCTGAAACAAAACGTGGATGCATTGCTGATCATCAGTAACGACAAGTTGCGTTTGCTTTGTGGCGACCTGCCCCTCTCGGAGGCATTTACCCGTGCAGACAATGTACTCACCACTGCAGCAAAAGGCATTGCCGAGATCATTACTGTGGCAGGATACATCAATGTTGACTTTGAAGATGTCAAAACCGTAATGAAGAACAGCGGCGTGGCAATCATGGGCACCGGGGTGGCCAGTGGACCAAACCGCGCACAAATGGCCGTGGAGGAAGCACTGAATTCGCCATTGCTCGACAATAACGAAATCGAAGGAGCCGGGAACCTGCTGCTTTATATTTCTTCGGGGAAAAATGAAATTACCATGGATGAGGTTACTGAGATCACGGACTACATCCAGGGAAAAACAAAATCGAGCGGTGATGTCATCTGGGGCAATGGTTTCGATGAAAGTCTCGATGACAAGATCAGTGTGACCATCATCGCCACCGGGTTTGATGAGGATCACAAACAAAAAGGTCCAAAGGAACCTGAAAACGTTATTATCAGAGGTTTGTATGACAATGATGAACCCAAAATTGAAAAACGTATCATCAGTCCCGAACCTGAGTTTCACCATAAAATCGAAAAACCGGAAGAGCCGCAGATCATATCGGTAAAACCGGAGCCAGCTCCCTATAGTCTCGAACCTGAACTTGAAACGATTGACCCGCTGCGTACGATCGAGTTTGTTGTTGAGAACCAGGAACCTGAGTACCAGCCGGAACCAGCCAAAACACTGGTGCATGAATTTCAACCTGTGGATCACACCGAGGAATCGGTACCCCAGATGTCATATAACCCGCAACCAGTAAGTCCTCCTCATCGTCCCGAAGAATCAGACCCAAACGATTTCCAGTCAAAGAAGGCATTCGAGCGGATATCCAAATTGCGGCAGCTCAGTGAAAAGCTCAAGACACATACACCCATCGAATCAAACCTTTACGAAATCGAAAATGTTCCGGCTTACAAGCGCAGGAATGTTGAGCTGAATGATGTCACCCCATCCTCAGAGTCGCAGGTTGCCAAATACATGTTATCTGAAAACCCCGATAAGTCTGTCGAACTCAGGAGCGAAAATTCATTCCTTCACAAAAATGTAGATTAAATGAGCCTCGAACTAAAAATCAACGAGGATATCAAGTCGGCCATGCTGGCAAGGGATGCAAAGGGGCTTGAAGCGTTGCGGGCTGTAAAGGCCGCACTTTTGCTTGAAAAAACCAAGGAGGGCGCTGCCGCGGAAGTTGGTGTTGAAGCTGAACTGAAGATCCTTCAAAAACTGGTAAAACAGCGCCGCGAATCAGCTGATATATACCTGAATGCAAACCGGGAAGACCTTGCCCAAAAAGAACTTTTTGATGCCTCCATCATCGAAACTTACCTGCCTCAGCAGCTATCGGAAACAGATGTCACAGAAATCATACGGAAAATCATTGCCGAATCCGGTACGACATCGATCAAGGACATGGGCAGGGTGATGGGCGCCGCTTCCAGGGAACTGGCAGGGAAAGCCGACAACAAAATGATATCAGGGATCGTCAAAAACCTGCTGGGCGCCTGATTCCAAGCCGCATCAAGATCATCCTTTCCCAGATTCCGTAAGGCAGCATTGCCGCCAACCGCAATTGAAACATGTTGTTGATTGTGTAAACCATGGAAGGATACCTGATCCCGGAAACCTTATAGATAAATGCCGCCGCCTTTTCTGGTGTTATCGTGGTGCCAATTTCGCGGGAAGCCATCGCTGCGAATCTTTTAAAAGGTTTTTCCAATTTCCAGACTCCGCTGGCAGGACTGAGCGTTGACACAACGTTAAGCAACTGGGTCTGGATTGCCCCCGGCCTGATAACAATAACATCGATCCCAAAAAATTTCAATTCCATTCTCAATGCCTTAGCATAGGATTCAACCAGTTGCTTCGACATGGGATAGGGCATGAAGGGAACCGTAAGATGCAGACTTTCACTGCTGATATGAATGATCCTTGCGCCGGGCTGTTTCATGAGCGGTAAAAAAACCTGGTTGACCCGGTAACCCCCGAAAACATTGACTTCAAACACCTCCTTAAATCTGTCCACCGGTGCTTCCGACAGCGGAAAATAACGATCTATGCCGGCGTTGTTGATTACAAGGTCTATTTTAATGTCCTCCTGTTCGATCGCGGTAAAGGCATTAATTACAGAAAGATCGGAGGTCACATCCATTTTCAGGATGAGGGCATTGCTGTTTTCAAGGAGCCCGGCCATCGACAGATCATCTACATCGGTTGCGATCACGCGCCAGTTGCGTGATAGAAATTCGGATGCAAGCGCCCGGCCCAGTCCTTTGCCTGCACCGGTAATTAAAACGACCTTGTCCATAGCAAAACAGTTATAATCCTTTCTTCATGAAACGTCTTTCACTGATGTCAGATATCCATTTCGACACCTGGCATGCTGCGCCCCATAGAAATCTCCATTTTCCAAAGCCCAACCTGACATCGGCGTACCAGCGCTCTCCACGCAGTACCTTTCCAAATGCCCGCCAGGCGCGATCGCTGTCCCGGACAAAATAATGGATTTTCAGCGGAACCGTATTAAAAACGTATTTAATCCGGTTTGCCTCTGTTAATTCCTTCATTAATTCATCATTGACCGCCTGCGAATAAGATCCGAGCGAAGGATTTGCTGACTGCAGATATTCAAAACAGGATGCTGCTGCCAGCTTTCCGCTGCGGATTGCATAGTAGATACCCTCCCCGGTGAGGGGATCTGTAAGGCCCCCTGCATCACCAGCCACCATAATCCGTCCCTGGTGAAACCGGCTCTTTTTGATGCGAACCGGTATTGGCCACGATTTCAGCGACATGGTATCAAGAACCCTGATCCCGGAGCCTGCATCAAGGTAGTCAAGAAAATGTTGATAATAGGGCATCATCCATTTTGATAAACTTGCCGGACCGCCAACCCCGATAGAAAAATGATCCCCTTTGGGAAAAACCCATCCATATCCGCCGGGGAAGGCCCCCCAATCAAGGAAAACGGTTTTCGAAAAGGCCTGAACGGTTTGTAAATCCGTTTTCACTTCGGCCTCCCATGCAAGTCCGGGCAGCATATTTTCACGCAAACCGGCCGAGCGGGCAACCGCACTTGAAGCACCATCGGCCCCGATCACAAGCTTAGCATTAAAAATCCCCGACCGGGTTATCACGGAAGCAGATGTTTTATCCTGCCTTACCTCCATCACTTTTTCTCCGAATTGCACCCTGGCACCGGCAGATACTGCTTTTTCCAAAAGATAGGAGTCAAATCGGTCGCGCATCGTGCAGTAAATCATCGGATCAACGGATGTTCGTGCAAACACCTCTTTGAACCCGCTGGAAAAGACAAATGTGTGGATCTGTGTTTCAAATAAAGCAGAAACATCAAACGGGATCTCCTGCAGTATTTTATGTGTCAGTCCCGCCCCGCAAACCTTGTAACGGGGAAAATACGATTTTTCCAGTAAAATTACAGCAACACCGCGGGAGGCAAGTTCATAGGCGGCCATGGATCCGGCAGGACCGGCGCCGGCAATAATTACATCGGCATCTGTGGTCATAGTCGTTCCATCATCAAAAGCGATCGTTAAAGCAGGGACATCACTTCCTTCAGAAGCTTTTCCTTGTTTATGGGCACCACCCCCACCTCTTCGCAGACCAGACCACCGGCAAGATTCGAAATATAGGCTATTTCATATGGGGTGCACTCCAGGGCCAGGCACAGCGAAGCTACGCTGATCACGGTATCCCCTGCCCCAGATACATCAGAAATCATACGCATGTGGGCCGGAATAAAAATATCCGGTTCATCCTTGGGATCCTTTATGGTGATCATGACTCCCTTTTCCGACATGGTCGTCAGCACATACTTGCAATCCAGCGAAGAACAAAGTTTATGGGCTGCCTGGATTACCGAGGATTGGTCCTGCAGGTCCATATCCAAAGCCAGTCCCTCCTTCATTTCCTTCAGGTTAGGTTTGAAAAGTGTCACCTGGTTATAGGCCATGAAATTTTTCTTCTTTGGATCCACTGTCACCGGGATATTGCCAGCTCTGGCCCGTTTCACCACCTCCCTGATCAATTTAGCGGTGATCACCCCTTTATCATAATCCTGGAATATGATACAATCCACCTTTACCCGCATCATGATCTGGTCGATAACCCGGATCAAAGTCAGATAGTCTCCCTGGGCCAGGTCATTATCCATTTCTTCATCCACACGCAACATCTGGAACGAATTGCCGAAAATCCTGAATTTCGTTGTGGTTATACGCCGCGTGCTGCGCACAATCCCGGTATCATCGATTTTTTCCTTCTTCAATAGGTCCAGGAACTGGTCTCCCTTATCATCAGTACCGATCACGGAGCATAAAATCGGATTGGCCCCCAGCGACCTGATATTCATCGCCACATTGGCCGCCCCTCCCATGCGGTGTTCACGCTTACGCAAGGCAACAATCGGAATGGGCGCCTCAGGAGATATCCGTTCAACCTTGCCCCACAGGTAGGAATCGACCATTACATCGCCGATAATCAGCACATTGAGCCTGTTAAAATCGGAGAACAGCTTTTTGTATTTACCTTCTTTGGGCATCTCTAATCTCCTGCAAGGACTATATCATAATCGGCAATGGTTTTAATATGCTTATTGGGCTCATCCACATTGATCCTGCCATCCATGAGCCTGATTATCCGGTGTGCATGCTGGGCGATGTCCTCTTCGTGGGTTACACTGATTACGGTGTTGCCCATTTTGTG